>DAHVAB010000071.1 GCA_027314825.1 Solirubrobacterales bacterium | reverse complement strand
GATCGCCTGGATCGACGCGGCGAGCCTGGTGCGGCGTCCCGGCGCCGGCGCCGGCGCCGGCGCGGGCGCGTGCGCGGGCGCCGACGCCGACGTGCTCGAAGGCGGCGCGGGCGGCGAGCGGCACGCCGGCGAGGACGGCGGCGAGGATGGCGGTGGCGTCGAGCCGGGGGAGGACGCCGATCGGGCGATCGCGCGCCTGCTTCAGGCCGACGGGATCCTGATCCCGGGCGGCTTCGGCGGCCGAGGCATCGAGGGCAAGATCAGCGCCGCCCAGATCGCCAGGGAGCAGGGCGTGCCGTATCTGGGCATCTGCCTCGGCATGCAGGTGGCGGTGGCGGAGTTCGCCCGCAACGTCGCCGGCATGGAGGGCGCCAACTCGACCGAGTTCGACCTGGAGACGCCGTTTCCCGTGATCGACCTGCTGCCGGAGCAGAAGGAGGTGGCCGGCCTCGGTGGGACGATGCGGCTGGGCGCCGACCCGATCAAGCTGCACGACGGCACGCGCGTGCGGGAGGTATATGGCGACGCGGTCGTATATGAGCGACACAGGCACCGCTACGAGGTCAACAACCGTCTGCGCAAGAAGCTGCAGAGCGCGGGGCTGCGATTCTGCGCCACCTCGCCGGGCGAGCGGCTGGTGGAGGCGATCGAGATCGCCGAGCACCCGTTCTTCATCGCCTCCCAGTTCCACCCGGAGCTGAAGTCGCGGCCCGAGCGTCCCGCGCCGCTCTTCGCCGGCTTCATCGCGGCCGCCCTTCAACGGGCGCGCACCGGCTCCGGCGGGCGGGGCCGGGAGGGACGGCCGGACAGTGGCCGGCCCGGCGAGGACTCCGAGCCCTCGCAGACGCTCGCGATGAGCCAGTGAGCGGCGAGACCGCCGTCGGCGCCCGCGTCGAAGCCGTCTTCACGCTGCGCGGCGGGGCGCCCGAGCAGGTCGCCGATCGCGCTGGCGCGATCCTCGATCGCCTCCAGGAGATCGCGGTCGGATGCGACGGTGAGTGCGATCTCGAGGTCAGCCTCGACGTGCAGGCCGCAGATGGCTCTCAGGCGGGCGCGACGCCGCCGCGATGAGCTCAGAGCGGGCGGGCCGTGCGGCGAGGCCTGGGCCGGCAGGCCGCGCGGCCAGCGATCTGATCCTCGATTTCCTCGGCCATCTGGAGCTGGAGCGCGGGCTGTCGCGCAACACGCTCGCCGCCTACCGCTCGGACCTGCTCGCCCTCGCCGCGTTTCTACAGCGGCGCGACGTGGACCTGCTCCAGGCCGGCCACGGCGACCTCGCCGCGTTCCTCAGCAGCCTGGCCGCGCCGTCGGCTGAGCGCCCCGCCAGCTCGCCGCGCACGGTGCAGCGCAAGGCCGCCTGCGTCCGCTCGTTCTATAGGCACCTGCGCCGGGAGGAGCTGATCGCACACGATCCGACCGCCGAGCTGCGCTGGCGCAGCAGGGAACGCCGCCTGCCGCGCGTGCTCTCGCGAGACGAGGTGGGAAGGCTCTTGGCCCAGCCTGCCGCCTCCGCCGCGGCGGCCGCCGTCTCCTCCGGTGGCGCCGAGCCGCTGGCGTTGGCGCTGGCCCAGCGCGACGGGGCGATCCTGGAGCTGATGTACGCCTCCGGGCTGCGCGTCTCGGAGACCGTCTCGATGCCCGTCTCGGCCGTGGACCTGGATGAGCGGCTGGTTCGGGTCGTGGGCAAGGGCTCCAAGGAGCGGCTGGTCCCGTTCGGGACGGCGGCGGCGCAGGCGCTGCAGGCCTACCTTGGACGCGGGCGCCCGCAGCTGGTGGGGATCGCCGTGCAGGACAAGCTGTTTCTGAATGCCCGCGGCTCGGAGCTGAGCAGGCAGGGCCTGCACAAGATCGTCTCGGGGCATGCACGCCGGGCCGGGCTGGAGGGGAGGATGACTCCCCACACGCTGCGCCACAGCTTCGCCACCCATCTGCTCTCCGGCGGATGCGACCTGCGCTCCCTGCAGGAGATGCTCGGGCACGCCGATCTGGCCACGACCCAGCTCTACACCCATCTCTCCACCGAGCGGCTGAAGGAGAGCTACTTCGCGGCGCACCCGCGGGCGCAGCTGCGGCGGTGAACGCTCGCGGGGCGTGGCCGGGCGGGGCGCCGGTGGATGCCGGTCGGGTGGTGCCGGGCACCGCGGGCAACCACTGCGCTGGCGCAAGGCGCCGGCGCGCGGCGCGGCGCGGCGCGGCACGATGGCCGGCCATATGCTGGGCGCCGATGCCGGAGCTGCCGGAGGTGGAGACGATCAGATCCCAGCTGGCGCCGTTGGTGTGCGGCCGCACGATAGAGCGCGTGGAGATACTGGATCCCCGCTGGTGTATGCCGCTGAGCCGCGACGAGCTGGCCGACGCGCTCACCGGCCGGCGGGTGGAGGCTCTGCAGCGCAGGGGGAAGTACCTGGTCTGGCGCCTGGATGGCGATCTCAGCCTGGTGCATCATCTGCGGATGAGCGCAGCGATTCTCTGCGATCCCCGTCCCGAGCCGCAGCACCTTCGGGTCCGGATCGTGATTGGCGGTGGCCGCGGTCGCCGCCGCCGGCTGACGCTCGCGATCGTCGATCAGCGCCGCTTCGGCACCGCGCAGCCGGTCTTCGGCGAGGCCGCCCTGGAGAGCTTCTTTGAGCGGCGGCTCGGCCCGGAGCCGTTCGGCACCGACTTCACCGCCGAGCACCTCTGGCGGGTGACGCGCGGGCGGAAGGCGCCGATCAAGGCGCTGCTGCTCGACCAGCGGCTGGTGGCGGGGATCGGGAACATCTACGCGGACGAGGCGCTGTTTCGCGCCCGCATTCACCCCGCCCGGCCGGGCGGCCGGCTGCGCAGGGCGCAGTGCGGGACGCTGCGCGAGGCGATCCTCGATGCGTTGCAGGCGGGGATCGACGCGAAGGGCGCCACGATCGACGACTTACGTCACCTCGACGGCGCGCGGGGCAGCTTCCAGGATCGATTCCTCGTGCACCGTCGCGCCGGCGAGCCGTGTCCAACCTGCGGGGAGGAGATCGTGCGCACCGTGGTTGGCGGCCGCGCCACCTACTTCTGCGGGCAATGCCAGCCGCCGCCTCGCGGCGTGCCGGTGAGCGGCGCGGCCGCCGTCAGCCTGCGGCGGCTGCGAGCACCCGATCGAGCTCGCCGCTCTCCGCCGCCGCGCGCGTCTCCGTGAAGCCGCCGATGACGGTGTCGCCAATCAGCACCTGCGGGAAGGTCATCATCCCCGTCCTGCCGACCAGCTCGCTGCGGCCGTCCGGGTCCCTGGCGAGGTTGATCTCGTTGTATTCGAGCCCCTTGGAGTCGAGCAGTCGCTTGACCCGGGTGCAGTAGGGGCAGGGAGTCGTCGTATATACCGTTATTTCGGTCATATTTGGCACTTCAAAAAGTATAGCGACGGGTCCGCCGCCTCGCGCCGCCTGACCGGCGTGCCCTGGCGGCTCGCGTTGCCCGGCCGGACTGCCGGGACGCGACCGTGCCCGGTGGTGCCGGCGCCTCGCCTACAGTGTGGCGCAGCCAGATGCCGGGACCCGTGAAGACCGAGGCGGTCGTGCTGCGCTCGATCCGTTATGGAGAGGCCGACCGGATCCTGCATGTTTATACGCCGGCACGGGGACGGCTCGCCGCGATCGCCAAGGGCGTGCGACGGACAAGGAGCCGCTTCGGCGGGCGGTTGGAGCCGTTCTTCAGGCTGAGCCTGGAGCTGCATGAAGGCAGGGGCGAGCTGCTCACGGTCACCGGGGCGCACACGATCGACGGGCACCCGCGCCTGCGTGGCGACGCCGCCGCGATCGACGCGGCGGCGCGTGCGTGCGATGCGGTCGGGCGGATCTTCGAGACCCCGGAGCCGCACCCTCACGTCTTCAACCTGCTCTGCCGGCACCTCGCGCTGCTCGACCTTCAGCCACAGAGCGCCACCCGCGCTCGCTCGCTCGCCTTCCGGATGAAGCTGTTGCACGCGGCCGGGCTGGCCCCGCAGCTGGGGGCGTGCGCCCGTTGCGGCGACCCGGAGCATCTGAGCGGGTTCTCCGGGGCCGCGGGCGGCGTGGTCTGCCAGGCCTGCGAGGCGGGGGCCTTCGCGATCGGCGGGGAGGCTCACGACTTCATGGCACGCTCGCTCGCCTCTCCGCTGCAGGAGTCGCCGGAGGCGAGCGGGCCGGCGCTCGCCCAGGCGGAGCGGGCGATCGCGCAGATGCTCGAGCACCACGCCCACCTGCGGATCGTCCCGGCCGCGTGAGCCGGCCGGGGCGGCTGGCAGAATCGCTGAGATGAGCCTCGCCGGCAGCCCAGACGATGTGGCCTACGGATACGCCGATCGGATTGCGGCCGCGGAGGAGCGCACGCTCTCCCCGCGGGCGGCCCGCTCCTACCCGGCGAGGCGCGCGGTGGTGGAGGAGGATTGTGCCCTGCGCACCCCGTTTCAGCGCGATCGCGATCGGATCGTGCACTGCAAGGCGTTCCGGCGCCTGGCGCACAAGACGCAGGTGTTCATCGCGCCGCGCGGCGACCATTACCGCACGCGCCTGACCCATACCCTGGAGGTGACGGGCATCTCCCGGACGGTCGCGCGGGCGCTGCGCCTCAACGAGGATCTCGCCGAGGCGATCGGGCTCGGCCACGATCTCGGCCACCCGCCGTTCGGGCACATCGGCGAGGAGATGCTCGACCGCTGCCTGCAGGAGCGGTTCGGCACCCGCTTTCGCCACTACGAGCACTCGCTGCGCGTGGTGGAGCGCCTGGAGCGGGGCGGAGCCGGCCTGAACCTCACCGAGCAGGTGCGTGATGGGATCGCGCGCCATTCCAGCGGCGCGCCGGCCCCCAGCACGCTGGAGGGAGGGATCGTGCGGATCATCGACCGGGTCGCCTACATAAACCATGACATCGACGACGCTCTGCGCGCAGGCCTTCTGAACGAGCCCGATCTGCCGGCTGAGGCGATCGCGACGCTGGGGGCCACCGGCTCGCAGCGGATCGACGCGCTCGTGCACGACATGGTGGAGCACTCGGCCCGCGCCGGCGAGATCGTCCAGGGCGATAGGGCGGGCGCCGCGATGGCGCAGCTGCGCAGCTTCATGTTCGAGCGGGTTTATCTGGGGCCGGCGGTGAGGGCCGAGCACCGCCGGATCGAAGAGGTGATCAGGGCGCTCTTCGAGCACTACGTGGAGCACCCGCGGGAGCTTCCGCCCATACCGGTCGGGGGCGGCGATGGAGGCGGCGCCGGCGAGTCCGGGGAGGGTGGCGAGCTCGGTGTCGGTGGCCAGGCCCGGGATACCGGGGGCGACGGCGATGCCGCGGATGCGCAGCTGGCCCAGCGCGTGACCGACTATCTGGCGGGCATGACCGACCGGTTCTGCATCAGGGCGTACAGCGAGCTGAAGGTGCCCAACGCGTTCGCTCGCTGAGGCGAGGATGCTCTAGCGTGGCCGGCGGGCCATGCCGCGCTATACCGACCGATCCAAGGAGCGCGTGCGCGACGCCGTCGACTTCGTCGAGCTGGTCTCGGCGAGGACCGACCTGCGCCGCGCCGGCGCGGCCCGCTACGAGGGGCTCTGCCCGTTCCATGATGAGCGCACTCCCTCGTTCGGGATAGACCCCGTGCAGAAGGTGTACTACTGCTTCGGATGCCAGGCGGCCGGCGACCTGTTCACCTTCGTGCAGGAGAGCGAGGGCGTCGACTTCACCGAAGCGCTGGAGATGATGGCGCAGCGCACCGGGGTCGAGCTGGAGCGCATGCACGAGGATCCCCGCGAGGCGGAGCGTAGGCAGCGCCGCGAGCGGCTGCTGGAGATCCTACGGCGCACCGCCGCCTACTACGAGCGGGTGCTGTGGGAGTCGCCGGAGGCCGCCGCGGCGCGCGAGTACCTGCTGGACGCTCGCGGCCTGAGCGAGCAGGCGCTGCGCACTTTCGGGGTCGGGTACGCCCCGGACGCGTGGGACAGGGTGTTGAAGGCGTCGTTGCGCGGCGGCTTCAGCGAGCAGGAGCTGCTGGCCGCGGGGATCGTGCAGCGCGCGGCGGGCCGGCGCCGGCTCTTCGACCGCTTTCACGGGCGGATCATGTTCCCGCTCGCGGACATGCGCGGGCAGGTGCTCGGCTTCGGCGCGCGAGCGTTGGAGAGTGGGGACGGGAGCCGGGCCGCGGCGGCCGAGGGTGCGCGGACGGCTGCGGCGGCTGAGGGCGCGAGCATGGCTGCGGCGGCTGAGGGCGCGAGCATGGCTGCGGCGGGGTCCGCGGGCGCCCGCGCGCCGGAGCGGCAGGGGCGCGGGCCGAAGTACCTGAATACCTCTGAGAACGAGATCTACCACAAGGGCGAGCACCTCTACGGAGCGCATCTCGCCCGCGCGCAGGCGGCGCGCGAGGGGCGGGTGGTTCTCTGCGAGGGGTATACGGACGTGATCGCGATGCACCAGGCGGGTCTGCAGGCCACCGTCGGGCTGATGGGCACCGCCCTGACCGAGCGCCAGCTGGGGGAGCTGGCCCGGATGGCCTCCACGGTGCTGCTCGCGCTCGACGCGGATACCGCCGGGCAGGAGGCGATGGTGAAGGCGCACCGCCTGGCCGGTTCGCGCCGGCGGGAGATGCGGGTGGTGAGGCTGCCGGGCGGCGGCGATCCGGCGGAGCTGATCCAGCGGGAGGGCCCGGACGCGATGCGCGCCGCGATCGAGTCCTCGCTGTCGTTCATGCGCTTCCAGGTGGAGCGCGTGCTCGCCCTCGGCGATCTGGGTAGCGCCGAGGGGCGCGACAGGGTGCTGGACGCGCTGCGACCGCTGTTCGCGCAGATGCCGCAGAGCACTCTGCGGCTCGATCTGGCAAGGACGGTCGCCGGGCGCCTGGAGCTGCCGGAGAGCCTGCTCGACGGGCTGTTGCGAAGCGGCGGCTCCACCACCGCGGGCGGTGGTGGCGGGGCTCGTTCGCCGGCGGCAACGGTGCGCGATGGGCGGGCCGCGCGTCCCGGCGGCGCCGCACCAAGAACAACACAGACACCGCCTGTGAGGCCGGCGCCTGCGGGGAGGGCCGGCGGCCCTTCGCTCAGCGGTCGCCGGCTGGTGGAGCGGGGGTTCCTGGCGATGTGCCTGGCGAGCCCGCGGGCGGGAGCGCAGGCCCTGGCGCGCCTCGATCTGCGGGAGCATTTCAGCGAAGAGGCGATGCGTGCCGCGGCCGCGCACCTGCGCGCCGGCCACCTGGAGGACCCGATGAGCGGCATCGACGAGGAGGATGAGGGCGGGCCGGAGCTGCGACGCACGCTCGCGGAGCTGGTGGTGGAGTCCGGTCGCGGCAGGGCGAGCGCGGCGATGCTCGAGGTCTCCGAGCTGCAGCTTCAGATGGCGCGTCTGGACCGGGCGATCCAGGCTGCGCGCGGCGAGGGCGGCGGCGAGCTGCGGGAGCTCGCGCGAGCCAGGGCGAGCATGAGGCAGCAGTTCGACGCGGCTCAGGAGCGCGCGCTGGCCGAGAGCGACGGGGAGGGTTGAGCCTCACCCGCACTGCGGGTTGCCGACCGCGCGCGTCGCTCCCAGGCCGCCATCGTGACGGTGACCCCGCCGGCGTCCGTTTCGAGCAGCGCCGCAGCGGCCACGTTCGGCCATGGCTCGCCCGGACGGGCGAAGTGGTAGCCCTGCGCGAGCGGCACGCCGACCGCGCGCAGCGCCCGCAGCTCGGCCGCGGTCTCCACGCCCTCGGCCACCAGGTGGCTGCCGACACGCTCGGCGTAGCCGACCAGAGCGCCGACCAGGGCGGCCCGCGCCGGATCGACGTCGATCTCCTGGATCAGGGAGCGGTCGAGCTTCAGGTACTGGGGCCGCACGGCGGTCACCTGGCGAAGGCCGGAGTAGCCGGCGCCCATGTCGTCGACGGCGAGCGAGGCGCCTCGCTCCAGCAGCGGCGCGATCGCGGCGCGCAGCTGGGCGTCGCTTGCGACCAGCGCCTCCTCGGTCACCTCGATGATGAGGTCTGAGAGATCGTCGTGCTCGAGCAGGATCTGCAGGGTGCGAGGATCGATCAGGACGGGCGCGGAGAGGTTGACCGACAGCCGCGCGCCGTCGGGGCGCGGGCGGGGCAGCCGCAGCGCCGCGCGCAGGCATGCGCGCTCCAGGGCGTCGCGCTGCCCGAGCTCCTCGGCGACCGAGAGCCAGTGCAGCGGATCCTGCAGGTTGGTTCCCTCCAGGCGGGTGAGCGCCTCGTATGCGTGGATGGCGCCGGTGCGCAGGTCGACGATCGGCTGGACGGCCACCTTGATCCCCTCGCCGGCGACCAGTCTGCTCAGCACGTAGCGGGCGCTGCGCTCGCCGGCGCCGCTCAGCGACTCTCCCACGTAGGAAGAGATCTGCGCGCCGCGGCGGCTGCGCTTGGCGACCCGAAGGGCGATGTCCCCGGCCATGAGCAGTGCGTCCGCGTCGTGCCCGTCGCGCGGAGCCTGGGCGGCGCCGATGCAGGCGGAGACGCGCTGCCCGTCGCCGGCGCAGCCGTGAAGCGCATCGAGGATCCGCTCCGCGAGCGCATGCGGATCCCCTGAGGGCGCGATCACCGCGAACTCGTCGCCGCCGAGCCGGCCGACCTGGCAGCCGGGGTCGACCACGGATCTGATCGCCTCGCCGGCCGCCGTAAGCAGCGCGTCGCCGGCGGCGTGGCCGAGCGTCTTGTTGACCTTGCCGAAACTGTCGAGGTCGAGCAGCAGCAGGGAGACGGGCGCGGAGGTGCGGGCCTGCGAGGCCATTCGATCGAGCGTGGCCCGGAACGCGGCGCGGGAGAGCAGGCCGGTCAGGTCGTCATGGTCGGCGTCATGGCGGGCCTGCAGCAGCAGGCGGTTGAGCTCCAGGGTCAGCCGCCCGCTCGTCATCAGCAGGCAAATGGTCGCCGCGCACAGTCCGGCATAGTCGGCGGTCATGCCGCCGTATCGGATGACCGGCAGCGCGAGCGCGCCGATCACGAGGATCCTGCCCGCCCAGTGCACCCGGCCGCCGCGTGCCATCACGCCGGTCGCGATCGCCGCCAGCCAGACGAGGGTGAGCACGGTCACGTGCCGGTGCTCCAAGCCGATGATGAGGACGGCCGCGGCGCCTCCCAGCGTCTCCTCCACCTGCATCCAGGAGAGCCTCGGCAGGGTGAGCTGGACGAGCGCGCTGCCCAGAACTATCGCGAAGCCCGCGGCCACCTCGGTGGGATGGATCGGCACGCGCGGGAGGGTGAGGACGAGCGCCACGCCGACCAGGCCGAGCGCCGCCCTGGCAGATGCCGCCATTCGCCTCGCCCGCAGCACTGGGAAGGCGCGATCGAGCCTCGCGCCCGAGAGGCGCGCATGCGGCAGGTCGGCGGGGGTGTCGGCTACGGTCTGCGCCACAGGCACCCTTCGGCGAGACGCGGGCGCCGTTTGAAAGCTGCAACGGCGCCCGGACGGGCATATGAGCGCGCCCGCGCCCGCGCGCGGG
>DAHVAB010000070.1 GCA_027314825.1 Solirubrobacterales bacterium | reverse complement strand
GAACCGGTGTGATCGGGACGCTCGCAAGCTTCGCCGCGACCGCCTCGACTTCATAGAAGAACCCGGCTTCCACCTGGCCAGCCTGAAGCCGGCCGACGAGCGCGGTCTCCGGAAACACCGGGAAGCGCGCGATCGCAGCCCTCAGCGCGCCGTCGTGCAGCGTGCTCGCTGCGGCGTCGAGCGCCTGCACGGTCAGCTTGCCCTTCGGGTCGAGATGCGGGTCGGTCCTCCCCACGATCGCGCCCTTCTGGGTGATCGCCTCATACCAGGGAATCCCCCTGTGCAGCTGGCGGCCGAGCCTGGTGTGCGGGTCATACGCAAGTACGAGCGGCGCCCGGGCGAAGCTCACATACCAGGAGACCCAGCCGCCGTTTCCCTTCCCCATGAGCTGGGTGTCCGCCGAGGGCGCCGCGCTTATAAACACATCGCCCTGGCGCACACCCCCCTTTATCTGCTCAGCGAGTTCGTTGGAGCCGCCGGCGAACCCTTCCACGCTGTAGCCGGTCGCCTTCTTGAAGGCCGGATCGAAGCGTTCTTCCATGAGCTCGGCCAGCGAGCCGGCATACAGCACGCTCACCGCGCCGCCCTGGCCACCGCTCGCGGACGCGGGCGCGGGCGCGGACGCGGTGCCAGCCCCCTTCGACGCCCTCTGCGGCCCGGAGCCGAGCACGCTCGCGAGCACCGCCAGCACGATCGCGACCGGCGTCGCCAGCGCAACCACCCTGCGCCTGCTCATCCCCGCTCCACCGTGAGCCCGATCCCGAACGCACCCGGCCTGCGCCTGCTCATCCCCGCTCCACCATCACGGAGGTCGCCTTCACGACCGCGGTCGCGCTCACGCCGGGTGCCAGCCCGAGCTCCTCGGCTGAATCTCGAGTGATCGCGGCCGTGACCAGGAACGGCCCTGCCTGCAGCTCCACGAGCGCCATCACCCCGTCGCTCTCAACCGAGCGGACCGTTCCGGTGAGCCGATTGCGCGCCGAGCCGGGCGTGCCGGTCCTGTGGCGCTGCGGCACCGCGCTCAGGCGCCGCACCTCCGCGGCCGGAACCCTGCGCCGGTTGCGCTCGTCGCGGCGGGTCCTGATCTTGCCGGCGCGATCCCAGCGGCGGACCGTGTCGGCGCTCACCCCGAGCGCCTTGGCCGCCTCGCCGAGCGAGAGATCCTTCTCCATTGCCTAAGTATCACATATGCAGACGTCCTCTGTACATGGGCATGACCCGGTGTGTCGCTTTCGCCCCTTCGTGTCTTGAGCGTGGATGCGCAGTCGGCCCGCGGCGAGCGGCATGACCCGGTGTGTCGCGTTCGCCCCTTCGTGTCCAGCCGCAGCCACGCCCGGCGGATCGCCAGCCGGCGCCACCGCTCCGTGCGGCCGTTCGCGCCGCCCGCACCCATACACTCCGGAGCGCCGTCACCGTCGCCGAGGGCCGGCCGGCATCGAGAGAAAGGGGACGTGCATGCTGCAGCTTCGCGTGGTGGCCCCACCGGGCCATGCGGCCCGTGCGCGCGCCCTGCTCGCTGCGGCTCCATCGGCGGAAAACCTGATCGCTCTGGGCGCCGTCTCCCAGGAGCCGCCGGGCGAGGTGCTTCTCTGCGATCTGAGCCCACAGGACGCCGACGCGGTGATCGCGGAGCTCCAGGACCTCGGGCTGCCGTTCCGCGGCTCCATCTCCGTGCAGGAGATCCAGCTGGAGGTCTCCACCCGCGCGGACGGCGATCCGCAGGCGGTGCGAGGCACCCACGACGTGACCTGGGAGACCGTCGAGGCCCGCACCTCGGAGTCCGCGCAGATATCCCCCAGCTTCCTGGTCTTCATGGCGCTGGCACTGCTGATCGCCGCATCCGGCATCCTGCTCAACACTGCGATCCTGATCGTCGGCGCGATGATCGTCGGCCCCGACTTCGGGCCCCTGGCAGGCTCCTGCGTGGCGCTGCTGGAGCGGCGCTTCGGCCTGGCGGCGCGCGCGATCCTGGCCTTGATCGTCGGCTTCGCCACGGCGGTCGTGGTGACAATCGCGGTCGTGCTGCTGATGCGGGCCGGCGGCGCGATCGGCCCGACGCTATCGGAGACGCCCGCGCATCTGAGCTCCTCCGTCGCGCAGGTCGCGGGCAGCCCCGGGTTCTTCAGCTTCTTCGTCGCATTCATCGCCGGCATCGCCGGAATGCTCTCCCTCTCCACCCAGAAGTCGGGCGCACTGATCGGCGTGCTCATCTCCGTCACCACAATCCCGGCCGCTGCGAACATCGGTCTCACGATCTCCTACGGGCAGTGGACCAAGGCGCTCGGATCATTCGAGCAGCTGGCGGCCAACATCGGCACGATCCTGATCGCGGGCACCACCACGCTCATCGTGCAGCGGCTCTTCTCACGCCGCCACCGGGCGCGAGCGCGAAACAGGATCGCGTCCGCCGCCGGCCCGGCAGCGCCTCGGTAGAGCGCCACAGCATCGACTGCGCGATAGCACCGATGATCTCCGCGTCGCGACGCGCGATCTTCTGAGCATGAAGCGCGTCCTCGTGGCCTTCGCCTCCAAGCGCGGATCGACCGCCGAGATAGCTCAGGCGATCGCCGACACCCTCCAGGAGCAGGGGCTGAGCGTCGACTGCCGCGAGGCCGGCGATATCCGGAGCCTGCAGGGCTACGACGCCGTGGTGCTCGGCAGCGCCGTCTACATCAAGCGCTGGCGCCACGACGGCAAGGACTTCCTGGGCAGGCACGCCAGCGAGCTCGCTCGGCTGCCATTCTGGGTCTTCAGCTCCGGTCCGGTCGGGGATCCGGACGCTCCCTCCGACCCCGCCTGGCTGGAGCCGCCGAGGATCATCGAGCGGGCGAGCGCGCTCGGCGCGCGCGATCACGTCGTCTTCGGCGGCCGGCTGCCGCTGCACCCCCGGGGGCCGATCGAGCGGGCGATGGCGAAGGGCATCCCGGAGCAGTTCCACGATCGCCGCGACTGGAACGAGATCCGCGCCTGGTCCATCGATCTGGCCGCCGAGATTCAGGCGGCGACGGCGGCGGCGCGGGGCTGAGGGTCACTCGGCGGCGACGCGGGGCTACGCTCAGGGCCGCCCGGCGGCGACGCTACCGCACCGCGCTCGCACGCTCCACGACTGCGGCCAACCGCTGCGCCACCCGCTCGGCGATCGGGCCGAGCGCATCGTTGCCGACGATCGAGAGCATCCGCTGCGCATCGACCGCGGAGATGTGCGTGGTCCCGTCGCGGACATACACGACCACGTTGCACGGCAGCAGCACGCCCAGCTCCGGCTCCGCGCTCAGCGCCTGGTGCGCCAGCGGCGGGTTACAGGCGCCCAGGATCACATACGGATCGCCGTCCACGCCGAGCTTCTCCTTCATCGTCGCCTGCACGTCTATCTCGCAGAGCACTCCGAAGCCGTCGGCCTTCAGCTCCTCGCGGACCCGTCCAACCGCAGTCTCATAGTCATCGCCGGTCCTCGCCGCGAGCGTATAACCGGTGCTGGGTGTGCTGGCGCTCATACTCTCTCCTGTTCACGATGCTCTGCGAGCAGCCGCTGCAGCGCCCTGCCCGCCTTCTCTCGGTGCTCGACCGCGGCCGGCGGCTCCGGCCATGTGGCGTCCAGCCAGCCGATGATCGACTCCTCGCCCGCGATCGTGGCGCCGTCGGCGAGCCGCAGCACGGGGATCGTCCTGCAGCCGGCGATCGCCTCCAACGCGTCGCGCTCATCCGCCTGCACCGGAACCTGATGGATCAGGCAATCCAGGCCCAGCTCCGTGAGCCGCTGGCGCACACGGTGGGAAGCCGGGCACCACTCGGTCTGCCAGAGCTCGATCACGTGCCCACTCGTCTGCTCGCTCCGCGTACCGTCTGCCTGCACATGCTCCAGTGTGCACTGGCGCGCGGCGCCGGCATCCGTACTCGCTGCGGATCGGGGCGGCGGCTGACACGCGGCATACCACAACTATACCACCGCAGAGTGGTGGCCTTTGCCGGCCTCGTCAGCCGCTGGCGCGGGGTCCGGGACGACGGATGGCCCGGCTCGCTCGTATCGCGCGGGCGGCGACCCGGCTCATCCCCTCGACCCCCTGTGCAGCTACGCCGACGCGCGAAGTCGCGACGATGCTCGCACCGCGGCGTGTGGGTCGGCGTCGAACTCCAAGAAGACGTGAAGTCTCGCGTCGACCGGCGCATCGAGCATGTCGGCGAGGGCAGCGAGGCTTGAGGGGTCGAGCGGTGTCGAGCCGAGCTTCGTCGGCGGGAAGCCAAGGCGGCCCTCGAGCTCTCCTGCGGTCAAGGCGCCCAGCGGCCGCTCGGCGGCCAGCTCGTCGTCGTCACCGTAGGCGCGTATCGTCCACGTCATGGCTTGATTGTACGCAACGAGCTTGCTTGCTTGAGCTGCTCGCCCGTCGCCGAATCGAACTCACCGAGATGCCGCCCTTGGGCGTCATACATCTCGACCGCACCGTGCATGTAGTCCCACTCGTAGATGCGGCCCTCGGCGTCTCTCCAGCGCTTGCGCAGGCCACCGGGAAAAGGTGTCTTTGGCCTGACGGAGCGCAGCGCCGGAAAGGCCGACGGGACTCTCGGCGGAGGCACCGTCGTCACCATCGGTATGCTATCAATACTTGGTGATAGTATGCGTTGCTAAACGATGGTATCACGCACGCCAGTCGCGACGTCGCCGCGCCGCTCCGTTGAAGCGTGCTCGCATGAGTTGCAGCCAGACCACGAGTGACCCCTCCCGAGATATCCGCTCGGGCTCCGTTGCAATCTCCCGTTCGCCTGGATCGCCGGAGGCCCCAGCGCGGTAGTCATGCTGAGTTTCGGAACGATGCCGGTTGTCTGTCCGTCCATGGTGGGAGACTCTTGCCAGCCGGCTTTGCTCACCATCCGCCCCATGCCCCGATCAGCCCGTCGCACTTCAGATGACATCGAGTCGCCGCCGGCGGCTTGGGGAAGAACGCTTGGCGCCCCCTAGCACAGACTTCGACGCATTCTTCCGTGCTGCCACGACGCACGAGCCGTATGGCTATCAACGGGCTCTAGGCAAGTCGCCCGATCCACCAGCGACGCTCAGTGTGCCCACCGGCGCAGGCAAGACCCAAGCGTTGATCGTCTCCTGGCTCTATGGACGCCTCGTCCACAGCCGCGGCCCCAGGCGACTTGTCTATGCGCTGCCGATGCGGACCCTTGTCGAGCAGACAGAGGAAGTGGCCCGCGGCATACGCGAAAAGCTCAAGCTCAACGCCGAGGAGCTTCCGATCTGCACGCTGATGGGTGGGACAGATCGAGCGGAGCTTCGCAACTGGCAGATGTGGCCGGAACGCAGCCAGATTCTGATCGGGACGATCGACATGCTGCTGTCACGAGCCCTGAACCGGGGATATGCGACGAGCAGGTTCATGTGGCCCGTGCCATTCGGGCTCCTTCACAACGACTGCCGCTGGATCTTCGACGAGGTGCAGCTGATGGGGTCAGCGCGGGCGACCTCCGCGCAGCTTCACGGTCTGCGCGCATCACTGGGGACGATGCTGCCCTGCGAGACGGTATGGGTCTCTGCCACGATTGACGAGGACGCGCTAACGACGATCGACCATCCCACACTGGGCCACAGCTTGGCGCTGCCGGGCGAGGACCGCTCTGGAGCACTGAAGCAACGCCTTGAAGCCCGGAAGACGCTTCAACGAGTCGACCTGGCCGGGCACGCTGCGGGCGACCTGGCCGCCGCAATCGCCAGGACGGCGATTGCGCACCACGTCGAGGGCACGCGCACCCTCGTGGTGCTCAACACAGTTGATTTGGCCCAGGCCGCCTACAGGGAGCTGCGCCGCCTGCGGTCGAGCGGGAACGTCCTGCTGCATTCGCGCTTCCGCCCGCTGGAGCGTCAGAAGCACATGCGGAGGGCGTTGGATGACCCTGACGCGGACGGCGGCATGATCGTGGTCGCGACCCAGGTCGTGGAGGCCGGCGTGGACATGTCGGCGCGCACGCTGATCACAGAGACCGCGCCCTTCTCCTCGATCGTGCAGCGGCTTGGTCGCTGCAATCGCGAAGGCGAGCATCAGCAGGCAACGATTCTGTGGCTGGACAAGGGACCACTCCAAGATGGGGCAGCGGGGAGCAAGGCCGCTGCTCCATACGAACCGGAGGACGTCGAACGCGCCCGGGCAGCGCTGCTGGAGAGAGTGGGCCAGTCACTCTCCCCCGCAGCTCTTGAGCAGGTCGCAGTAGACGAGACCCCAGACGATCCCGCCGTCCTGAGGAGGCGCGACCTTCTCGACCTATTTGACACCACGCCCGACCTGTCGGGCATGGACATCGACGTCGCGCCGTTCATCAGGGATGACGACCAGCGCAGCGTAGCCGTGCTCTTCCGGGACGTTCCTCACACCGGCGAGATCGAAGATCGGTTCGCACCCGAGCGCGACGAGCTCGTGCAGGTTCCTCTCGGGAGCCTCGGCAGGCGAGCGCGCTGGACATTCGACCACGTCGACGGCAGGTGGATCAGACGGGCGGCCAACGATGTGTCGCCGGGTGCAACCGTGATGTTGCGCGCCGCCGACGGTGGATATGACCCGGAGACCGGCTGGGATGTCAAGGCCAAGGCTGCGGTGGAGGTCATACCGCTCAGAGAGAAGGCGCAACCGGAGGGCATCGCGTCAGACTTCGGCGTCGAGTCCGCCGCGCAGCAAGACCTGCTCTCCCACCTCAGCGACGTCGCAAACGAGGCTGAACGGCTCTCGGCTGTGCTTACGCTCGCCCAATGGCGTGAGGTGCTGCGAGACGCCGCCGCTTTGCACGATATCGGCAAGGCGCATCCCGTCTTCCAAAATGGTGTACGCACCGCAATCGGTCGAGGGCCGGGCGCCGACGACGGCACGGTGTGGGCAAAGAGCGGCACGCAAGGCAGGATCAAATACGACCGCGACTACTTTCGCCACGAGCTCGCGAGCGCGCTGGCGATAAGGCGCCTGGACGGCGCCGTCCCGGCGCACTCCCGCGATCTGATCGCATACCTCGCCGCGGCACACCACGGCAAGGTAAGGATGTCCATCCGGCCCGCGCCTGACGAGAGGCGGCCGGCGGACGCGGCCAGCGGAGCCGGCTTCGCGCTCGGCGTAGTCGACGGCGATGTGCTGCCAGCCCTGCAGACACCGATCGGCGATCTGCCGGCCGTCACGCTCTCCCTGTCGCCCATGGAGCTCGGAGCCGACGACTCGTGGACCAACCTCGCCGTGCGTCTACGCGACGACCCGGAGCTGGGCCCATTTCGCATCGGCTTCCTCGAGGCGCTGCTGCGAATTGCAGATTGGAGGGCGAGCGGTGCCTGATATGCGTCTCAGCGGCTGCCGCTCGCGTCCGCTGATCGGCTACCTGAAGGCGCTCGGGCTGTTGCGCGTCATCAGCACGCAAGCCGACCCATCTACGCGTGGACGGTGGAGTGGCGGTGTCTTCGAGCTTCGCACTGAGCTCACCTGCGACGAGCTTGCGGCGTTCATGCTCGACCGCTACGCCCCCTCACCGGTTGTCTCACCATGGAACGGAGGCAGCGGCTTTCATCCAAACGACCGCAAGGATGCGATCCTCGCGCTCGAACAGACGACGGAGCCTCGGTTCGCCGCCGACCGGCGCACGATCCGCACCGCCCGCGAAGCGCTCAGCCACATCGGCATCGTGGACAAGCCCTCGACCGTGCAGAAGCTTCCTCTCGTCCGCGAGCTGCGCCGCAAGCTGCCGGACGAGGCACTGCCATGGCTCGATGCGGCGATCATCGTCACGGGCGAGAAGGTCTCCTACCCGCCGCTGCTTGGCTCAGGCGGCAATGACGGCCGCTACGACTTCTCGAACAACTATGCGCAGGCGATCGTCCGGTGTCTTCTCTCCAGCAGCCGGGACGGCTCGCTCTCCTCGCTGTCAGCAGCCCTGGAAGGCGGCGTGACTGGCCTTCAAAGGAAGCTGAGCCTCGGCCATTTCAGCCGCGATTCGTCACCCACCAACTCGCCCTACGGAGAAGCAGACAGTCTTGGCAACCCGTGGGATCTCATACTCGCGGTCGAGGGCACCACGCTGCTCGTGGCAGGCGCCGCTCGCAGGCATGGCAGCGCACTTGGCGGCGCGCTCGTCGCACCCTTCACCGTGTACTCCACGGCCGCCGGCTACGGGTCCGCCGTCAGCGGCGAGTCCGGCAGAGCGGAGTTGTGGTTGCCTCTAGGGTCGCGGTGGGCAACCGCCGCGGAGGTTGCCATGCTCGCTCGCGAGTCGCGTGCCCAAGTTGGCCGCGGCGGCGCTCGACGCCAGGCGAGAACCGGTCTTGACTTCGCGCGCGCCGCCGGAGCGCTCGGCGTCGCTAGAGGCATAGATGGGTTCGAGCGCTACGCGATTCTCGAGCGCGCCGGCCAGTCGAGTCTCGCCGTCCCGGCTGGGAAGGTCTCGGTATCGGAGCGTCCGGGCGCAGCAGCCATCCAATCGGTCGACCGTTGGCTGACCAGCGTGCTGCGCTTCGGCAAGGCAGATACCTGCCCGCGCGAGATCGCGATCGCAATCCGGCGCTTGGAGCGCAGCAGCTTCGCGCTCGCCTCCCGCGGCGATCCCAACGACGCCTGCGCGATGCTGGAGGCGATGGGCGCCGTCGAGCACGCGTTCGCGTGCTCCGCATCAACTGCGGAGGCCGCCGGCATGCTTCCCCTGCGACGCGCGAACGCAGCCCCGTGGATCGATGCGGCTAGCGACGGCACACCGGAGTTCGCCGTCGCGGTGTCGATCGCGTCCATGCACGACGCCAAGCCCAGGTCACCGGCGTTGCGCGACTACCTCCACGGAACCGAGAACGCTGGGTCCAAGTTCGACGGCGGGCGCCGTCATGCCGTTCACGCAGGCGGGCCGATACAGATGCTCGCCGCGATCCATGCCCGGCGTCATCTTGACGCCGCCCGAGCTGAAGCGCTGACGAGCGGCGATGAAAATGGGAGCGCCGAAGCGCGAGTGACCGCAGCCGCCGACAAGAATGCGAGACAGCGCGTCGAATTCGACTACGGCGTGCAATGCGACATTCGAACGGCCCGACTGCTAGTCGCCGATCAGCTCGATGAGCGGCGCATCCTCCGTCTGGTCTATGGCTTGGCGCTGCTGGACCACCGCGCTCAGCCGCCGCTCGAGTTCGCGCGCGCAACGCCGGATGCGGTCTCTCCGATCTTCGACGTTCTCGCGATCGCCTGGATGGGGCACCGGCTCAGAGGGCTCCCGCAAGAGTCGAAGGACATGCTCGGTCCACGCCCCGGATGGGCCGCGCGTCTTGCCGCCAACGCGATCACACCCGTAGTCGTTGATGCCGTTCTCAGGCTGCGAACGTCCGGGCAGCCGGTGATTCTCACTCCGCGCGACCTGCTCGCCGGCTCACCGTCAAGCACACGACTCGGCCCGCGCCTTGGCGCGGCTCTCCTGCTGCCGCTAGGCCAAGCCGACATCAGAGAGATCGCAGACCGCATCACGATTCGCAAGCCCATCGACGACAAGAACCAACAGAGGAAGGAAACC
>DAHVAB010000006.1 GCA_027314825.1 Solirubrobacterales bacterium | reverse complement strand
GCGGGTGCGCGACGAGGGCTTCTTGGACTTCGACGTGGCGATCGCCACGCCGGAGATGATGCCTCTGGTCGGCCGTCTCGGCCGGATCCTCGGCCCATCCGGCAAGATGCCCAACCCGAAGGTGGGGACGGTCACGATGGACGTGGCCAAAGCGGTCGAGGACTCCAAGTCCGGCAAGATCGAGTACCGCACCGACCGCAACGCGATCGTCCACCTGCTGATCGGCAAGGCGAGCTTCGATCAGGCGCGGCTGCTGGAGAACTATGCGGCCGTGGTCGAAGAGCTGATCCGGGCCAAGCCGTCCGCCGCGAAGGGTCGCTACCTGCGCACGATCACCGTCTCCTCGACGATGGGACCGGGCGTGAAGGTCGATCCGAGCAGGACCCGCGAGATCGTCGGGGAGGCGCCGGCGGCGATCGCCGCATAGCCGCGCGCCCGCGCGCATCCGCGGGCCGAGGGCGGGCCCGTCCCGCCCGGCAGGCTATGCTTCCCGCGGCGAGCATCACAGCCAGGCCACCGCAGACCTCCGGCAGCGAGCCTCGACGGCCGCGCAAGTCCGGGACAGGAGACCTATGAACCGAGAGCAGAAGATTGCCGCGGTCGCGGAGATCGCGGCCGAGATCGAGTCCTCCGAGGCGATATTCGCCGTCGACTACCGGGGGATCACCGTCACCCAGGCGGCCGAGCTGCGCAGCAAGCTGCGCGAGGCCGACACCCGCTTCAGGGTGGTAAAGAACTCGCTGACCGAGCGTGCGGCCGATCAGACCGGCACCGAGCAGCTGAAGCCCCTGCTCGTCGGCCCGACGGCGCTCGCGTTCGTCCGCGGCGACTCGGCGCTCGCCGCGAAGGCGATCGCCGACTACGCTCGCGCCACGCAGCTGCTGCCGTTCAAGGGCGGCATGCTCGGCTCCGAAGCGCTCGGCGCCGAGCAGATCACGGCGATCTCGCGTCTCCCCAGCCGCGAGGTGCTCTACGGCCAGCTGGTAGGGGTCGTGGCCTCGCCGGTCAGCGGCCTGGTGCGCACCCTGGCCGCCCTCACCGGCGGGCTGGCGGTTGCGCTCGGGCAGCTGCGCGAGCAGAAGGAATCTTCAACTTCAAACCAAGGAGACTGAGAAGATGGCAACCAGCACACAGGAGTGGATCGAGGAGCTGAAGGGCATCTCGGTGCTCGAGCTCGCAGAGCGGATCAAAGCTCTGGAGGAGGAGTTCGGCGTCTCCGCCGCGGCCGTCGCCGCGCCGGTCGCGGCGCCGGCGGGCGGCGGCGACGCCGGGGCCGAGGAAGAAGCCAGCTCGACCGTCGATGTGATCCTCACGGGCGCCGGGGACAAGAAGATCCAGGTGATCAAGGTCGTCCGCGCCGCGACCGGCCTCGGCCTCAAGGAGGCGAAGGCGCTCGTCGACGAGGCCCCCAAGCCCGTCAAGGAGGGCATCGACCGCGACGAGGCCGACAAGCTCAAGCAGGAGCTGGAGGAGGCGGGAGCCAGCGTCGAGGTCAAGTAGCGCCGGCGTGGCCGCTCGGCGCCCGGGCCTCGGTCCGGGGGTTCGAGCGGCCCGCGTCTCGCCGGCGAGCCGCCCGCCCGCCGGCTTGCTGTAAAGTGATCTGGCCGGTCAATAGCCGTAGCCGCCCACAGGCGCGGCGCCACCCGCACATAGGTGGCGTCCGGGGCGGGGTCCGTGAGCACCGGCAGCCCGCTTAAGGGCGTCGGTGGTCTGTGTTATCTTTGCTGGTCGCGCCTCACCGCGCCCTCCTCTGCCCGTATCTCGCCCTCAGAAGGAGTCGTTTCCTTGGCTGTTGCCGATGCTCTCCGGACGCGCCGGTCATTCGCGCGTCTGACCAAGCCTTTCGACGTCCCCAACCTCATCGACATCCAGCGCCGCTCCTTCGAGTGGCTCACGGACCCGAAGACCGGCGGTCTGCGAGAGACGATCGACGATATCTCGCCGATCGAGGATTACACAGGCAACCTCGCCGTCCAGTTCGGCGAGTTCACCTTCGACGAGCCGGTCGCATCGCTGGAGCAGTGCCGCGAGAAGGACCTCACATACGCGCGCCCGCTGACGGTCACCGTCGCGTTCATCAACCGTGAGACCGGCGAGATCCGGGAGCAGTCGGTGTTCATGGGCGACTTCCCGTGGATGACCGATCGCGGCACGTTCGTGATCAACGGCACCGAGCGGGTCGTGGTCACCCAGCTGGTGCGCTCGCCCGGGGCCTACCTGATGGAGCCGAAGGACCGCGAGAAGCAGGTCTTCGTCGCCAACCTGATGCCGGCGCGAGGCTCCTGGCTGGAGCTCGAGATCGACAAGAAGGGGCGCGTTCACGTCCGGATCGACCGCAAGCGCAAGCTGCCGGTGACAGTGCTGCTGCGGGCGATGGGCTATGCCTCCGACGAGGAGATCCTCCGCCTGTTCGAGAGCTCGCTCTACATCCGCAACACGATCGAAGCCGACACCGAGCCGACCCGCACCGAAGAGGGCGCGCTGATCGAGCTCTTCAAGAAGCAGCGTCCGGGCGAGCCGCCGAGCGTGGAGAACGCGAAGGCGCTGCTCAACCAGCTCTTCTTCGATCCCAAGCGCTACGACCTGACGAGGGTCGGCCGCTACAAGCTCAACTCGCGCCTGAGCCTCGACATCGACACCAGGACGCTGACCCACGACGACATCATCGCCCTGGTCCGGGAGCTGATCAAGCTGCCCGCGCGCCTGGGCATGCCGGAGGAGCCGGAGGTCGAGATCAAGGACTACGCGGCCGAGGCGGTGAGCATGCCGCGGGAGCCGGTCGCCGAGCACCTCGACGAGTACGAGCACTTCGGCAACCGCCGTCTGCGCACCGTCGGCGAGCTGATCCAGGAGGCGTTCCGGATCGGGCTCTACCGGATGGAGCGCGTCGTCCGTGAGCGGCTGACGACCGAGGACGCGGACACGATCACCCCGCAGACCATCATCAACATCCGGCCGGTCGTGGCGGAGCTGAAGGAGTTCTTCGGCTCCAGCCAGCTCTCCCAGTTCATGGACCAGACCAACTCGCTGGCCGGGCTGACCCACCGCCGCCGCCTCTCCGCGCTGGGCGCGGGCGGGCTGACCCGCGAGCGGGCGCCGATCGAGGTCCGCGACGTGCACCCGACCCACTACGGCCGGATGTGCCCGATCGAGACGCCCGAGGGTCCGAACATCGGGCTGATCGGCTCGCTCTCCTCCTACGCTGAGGTCTCCGAATACGGCTTCGTCACCACTCCCTACCGGGTGGTCCGCGACGGCTCGGTCACCGACGAGGTCGTGCGGCTGGACGCCACCCAGGAGGAGGAGCTGCTGATCGCGCAGGCCAACACGCCGATCGACGAGAAGAGCGGCCGGCTGCTCGGCAAGGAGATCCTCTGCCGCACCCAGGCGGGCCAGTACGTCACGGTCGGCCCGAAGGACGTCGACCTGCTCGACGTCTCCCCGGAGCAGATCTGGTCGGTCGCCACGGCGATGATCCCGTTCCTGGAGCACGACGACGCCAACCGCGCGCTGATGGGCTCCAACATGCAGCGCCAGGCGGTGCCGCTGCTGAAGACCGAGGCGCCGCTGGTCGGCACCGGCATGGAGAGTCGTGCCGCCCTGGACACGGGCGACGTGCTGCGCGCCAAGCGTGCCGGGAGGGTCATCCACGTGGACGCGGACCGGATCGAGATCGAGGCGAGCAGCGCCGCCGAGGACGGCTCCTCCGCCGACGAGTATGCGCTGCAGACGTTCATGCGCTCCAACCAGGGCACCCTGATCCACCAGAAGCCGCTGGTCGCCAGCGGTCAGGCGGTGAAGCCCGGCGACGTCCTCGCGGACGGCTCCTCCACCGAGAAGGGGGAGATGGCGCTCGGCAAGAACCTGCTGGTCGCGTTCATGTCCTGGGAGGGCTACAACTTCGAGGACGCGATCATCCTCTCAAAGCGCCTGGTCTCAGACGACGAGCTGACCTCGATCCACATCGAGGAATACGAGATCGACGCCCGTACGACCAAGCTCGGCGACGAGGAGATCACCCGCGACATCCCCAACCGCTCCGAGGAGTCGCTGAGAAACCTCGACGATCGCGGGATCGTCCGGGTCGGCGCCGAGGTCGCCTCCGGCGACCTGCTGGTCGGCAAGGTCACCCCGAAGGGGGAGACCGAGCTGACCGCCGAGGAGAAGCTGATCAGGGCGATCTTCAAGGAGAAGGCGCGCGAGGTGCGCGACACCTCGCTGAAGGTGCCGCACGGCGAGGGCGGCGTCGTGATCGACGTGATGACCTTCCGGCGCGACGACGGCGACGACCTGCCGCCGGGCGTCAACGACCTGGTCCGCGTCTTCGTCGCCAAGAAGCGCAAGATCTCCGAGGGCGACAAGCTCGCGGGCCGCCACGGCAACAAGGGCGTGATCTCGAAGATCGTCGATGAGCAGGACATGCCGTTCCTGGAGGACGGCACGCCCGTGGACGTGATCCTCAACCCGCTCGGCGTGCCTTCGCGAATGAACGTCGGGCAGATCCTGGAGACCCACCTCGGCTGGGTGGCCGCCAATGGCTGGTACGACGACGGCTCGGAGGCCTACAGGCGCGCGGTCGGCGGGGACGGCAACGGCAAGGTGTTCGTGGCGACGCCGGTCTTCGACGGGGCCACCGTCGCCGACGTCGACGAGGCGCTCGTGCGCTGGCAGGACGAGCACAAGGGCCGGATCCGCATGGACGTCGACAAGAGCGCCCGCAAGGGCGAGCAGGCCTCGGGCAAGATGACGCTCTACAACGGGCGCACCGGCGAGCCGTTCGAGGAGCAGGTGACGGTCGGCTACATGTACATCCTCAAGCTCCTGCACCTGGTCGACGACAAGATCCACGCCCGCTCCACCGGCCCCTACTCGCTGGTGACCCAGCAGCCGCTGGGAGGCAAGGCTCAGTTCGGCGGGCAGCGCTTCGGCGAGATGGAGGTCTGGGCGCTGGAGGCCTACGGCTCCGCCTACACCCTGCAGGAGATGCTGACCATCAAGTCCGACGACACGGTCGGGCGCGTGAAGGCCTATGAGGCGATCGTGAAGGGCGAGAACATCGCCGAGCCGTCGATCCCCGAGTCCTTCAAGGTGCTTCTGAAGGAGATGCAGTCACTCGCGCTCGACGTGCGGGTGGTCTCCGACGAGGGCCAGCGCGCCGAGGTGCGCGACGAGGACGACGACCTGCTTCGAGCCGCAGAGGAGCTGGGGATCGACCTCTCCGGCGTGCGCGGCCCGGCCGACGGGCCGGCCGACGAGTCGCTGGACGAGCAGGAGGGCGAGCAGGAGGGCGCGGGCGACGAGCCCGGGGCGGAGGGCGAGCAGGAGCTGGACGGCGAGGCGGACGCGGACATGGACCTGGACTCAATCTCCGAGGAGATGCCCGGCGATCTGCCCGCGGACGATGACGAGGTTTCACCGGCAACCGGAGGCGCAGAGCAATGATCGACATCAACAACTTCGACGCGATCGAGATATCGCTCGCCTCCTCCAAGCAGATCCGCGGCTGGAGCTCGGGCGAGGTGACAAAGCCGGAGACGATCAACTACCGGACGCTCAAGCCCGAGAAGGACGGCCTCTTCTGCGAGCGCATCTTCGGTCCCACCAAGGACTGGGAGTGCTACTGCGGGAAGTACAAGCGCGTCCGCTACAAGGGGATCGTCTGCGAGCGCTGCGGCGTGGAGGTCACCCGCTCAAAGGTTCGCCGCGAGCGGATGGGCCACGTCGACCTGGCCGCGCCGGTCAGCCACATCTGGTTCTTCAAGGGCGTGCCGAGCAGGATCGGCTACCTGCTCGACATGGCTCCCAAGGAGCTTGAGAAGGTCCTCTACTTCGCCGCCTCGATCGTCACCTGGGTCGACGAGGAGGCCCGCGCCAAGGATCTCGACACCCTCGAGGGCGAGGTGAACAAGGTGCTCGACTCCTACGCGGCAGAGCGCGAGGAGCGGGTGCTTGAGCTGCGCGAGGCACTGGAGCGCCGGGACGGCTACCTGCAGACCGGCAAGCAGAGCGGCTTCAACGACGAGGACCACCTCTGGGCCGATGCGCTGGACATCAACCTGGCGAAGGTCTCCGACGAGGAGCGCGAGCGGCTGATCAAGGACCTGCACAAGACCTTCGAGGCCGACATCGCCGACACGGAGGCCTACATCGAGGATGCGGCTGAGCGCATGCGCCAGGTGTGGGACATCTTCAAGACGATGGAACCGAAGCAGATCGAGCACGACGAGACCACCTTCCGGGAGCTCAAGGAGCGCTTCGGCTCGCCCTACGGCTTCGGCGAGTACTTCCGGGGCGGGATGGGCGCGGAGGCGATCCGCGACCTGCTCTCCCAGGTCGATCTGGAGGCTGAACGCGTCGAGCTGGAGGATCAGGTCAAGAACGCCAAGGGCCAGAAGCAGGCCCGCGCGGTCAAGCGGCTGAAGGTCGTCAGCGCGTTCATCCAGTCGGGCAACCGCCCCGAACAGATGGTCCTCGACGCCGTGCCGGTGATCCCGCCGGAGCTGCGGCCGATGGTCCAGCTCGACGGCGGCCGCTTCGCCACCTCCGACCTCAACGACCTATACCGGCGCGTGATCAACCGCAACAACCGGCTCAAGCGCCTGCTCGACCTGGGCGCCCCGGAGATCATCGTCAACAACGAGAAGCGGATGCTGCAGGAGGCCGTCGACGCGCTCTTCGACAACGGCCGCCGCGGGCGCCCGGTCACCGGGCCCGGCAACCGGCCGCTGAAGTCGCTCTCGGACATGCTCAAGGGCAAGCAGGGCCGCTTCCGCCAGAACCTGCTCGGAAAGCGCGTCGACTACTCCGGGCGCTCGGTGATCGTCGCCGGGCCGAGCCTGAAGCTGCACCAGTGCGGCCTGCCGAAGATCATGGCGCTGGAGCTGTTCAAGCCGTTCATCATGGCGCGGCTGGTGGAGCGCAAGTCCGCGCAGAACATCAAGGCGGCCAAGAAGATGGTCGACTCGATGATCGGCGAGGTCTGGGACGTGCTGGAGGAGGTCATCCACGAGCACCCCGTCCTTCTCAACCGCGCGCCGACCCTGCACAGGCTCGGCATCCAGGCCTTCGAACCGCTGCTCGTCGAGGGCAAGGCGATCCAGGTCCATCCGCTGGTCTGCCACGCCTTCAACGCCGACTTCGACGGCGACCAGATGGCGGTGCACCTGCCGCTCTCCGCGGAGGCGCAGGCGGAGGCACGGATCCTCATGCTCTCCTCCAACCACCTCCTCTCGCCGGCGCACGGGGCGCCGCTGGCCACGCCGACCCAGGACATGATCCTCGGCGCCTACTACCTCACCTACGGGCCGGAAGCCGACGAGCTGGGCAAGCGCCAGGAGCTCCTGAGCGGTGGCAGGTGGCCATCCGAGGAGCCGCGACCGCACGTCTTCAGGACCGCCCAGGAGGCGGAGCTCTCCTATGAGGCGGGCGTCGTGAAGCTTCACGACATCGCGGAGTTCCGCCCGTTCAAGCGCGAGGGTGGGCACCTGCTCACCACGGTCGGGCGGATCATCTACAACGACCGCATCGAGCGTGCTCTGACAGAAGCGCTCGGCGAGGAGTTCGACCCGGGCACCTACGCGTACGTCAACCAGTCGATGAAGAAGCGTGACACCACGCGCCTGATCGACCTGCTCGTGCAGAGCTACGGCGCCACCGCGATCTCGCTGGTGCTCGACGCGTTCAAGGATCTCGGCTTCCACTCCGCCACCCGCGCGGGGATCACGATCTCCAAGAACGACGTGGTGGTGCCGCCCAGCAAGGGCGAGATCCTGGAGCGCTACGACAAGCAGGTCGCCGAGATCTCAGACCAGTACGACATGGGCCTGATCACCCAGGAGGAGCGCCACGAGGCGGTCGTCGAGAAGTGGAACGCAGCCACCGACGAGGTGGCCGAGGCGATGGTCGAGAATCTGGAGACGCTGAACCCGATCTTCATGATGGCCAACTCCGGTGCCCGCAGATCCTTCAAGCAGATCCGTCAGCTGGCCGGGATGCGCGGCCTGATGGCCAACCCGAAGGGGGAGATCATCGAGCGGCCGATCAAGGCCAACTTCATGGAGGGCCTCTCGGTGCTGGAGTACTTCATCTCCACCCACGGCGCTCGAAAGGGGCTCGCCGACACCGCGCTTCGCACCGCGGACTCCGGCTACCTGACCAGGCGCCTGGTCGACGTCGCCCAGGATGTGATCATCCGGGAGGCCGACTGCGGCAGCACCGAGCACATCGACATGATCGTCTTCGGTCCGGACGGGCAGCCCAACGAGGTGCTGATCGGTCGTGTCGCCGCGGAGCAGATCAAGACCAAGCGGGGCAGGATGCTGGTCGAGAAGGGCGCGGAAATCGGGCGGCCGGCGCTGGCGGAGATCGCCGAGGTCTTCGCAGATGAGCACGAGAAGGGCGCAAGGGTGACCGTGCCCGTGCGCTCGGTGCTCAAGTGCGAGGCGATCAGCGGCGTCTGTCAGGCCTGCTACGGCCGGTCGCTCGCGACCGGGCACCTCGCCCAGATCGGCGACGCGGTCGGGATCATCGCGGCCCAGTCGATCGGCGAGCCGGGAACCCAGCTGACGATGCGTACCTTCCACACCGGCGGCGTCGCCGGAGCGGACATCACGCACGGCCTGCCGCGGGTGGTGGAGCTCTTCGAGGCGCGCCGTCCGAAGGGGCTTGCGAAGATCGCCGAGCATGACGGCGTCGTCTCGATCGAGGAAACCGACAAGGCGATAAACGTCGTGATCACCGACGAGGCCGGCGAAGAGCACAGGCACGCCTTCCCGCGTCGCACCCGGATCTATGTGCAGGGCGGCCAGAAGATCGAGGCGGGCACGCAGCTCAACGAGGGCTCGCTCTACCCGCACGAGCTGCTGGCGGTCAGGGGCCGCACCGAGACCGAGGAGTACCTGGTCAAGGAGGTCCAGGAGGTCTACAAGTCCCAGGGCGTGGACATCAACGACAAGCACGTCGAGCTGATCGTCCGCCAGATGCTCAAGAAGGTGAGGGTCGACCAGAAGGGCGACACCGACTACCTGCCGGGCCAGTTCGTCGACCGCTTCGAGTTCGCCAAGGTCAACCAGGCGATTCTCGCCAAGGGCGGGGAGAGCGCCCAGTACGAAGACATCATCCTGGGCATCACGAAGGCTTCCCTGAACACGGACTCCTTCCTCTCGGCCGCCTCCTTCCAGGAGACGACCAAGGTGCTTACCGACGCCGCGCTGGAAGGCAAGGTCGATCGGTTGAACGGGCTGAAGGAGAACGTGATCATCGGCAAGCTGATCCCGGCTGCGACCGGCCTGAAGCGCTACCGACGGATCGAGATCGAGCCCTCCGAACCGCTCCCCCGCGCGATCGACGAGGTAGGCCTGCTCGACCGCGAGGAGATCGCGGCCGAGCTCGGCCTCGGCGACGGCGAGCAGGGCGGTGGCGGCGGCGACCTCGGCAGGGCATTCGACGATGACATCGCCTCGCTGGAGAAGATCGGCGCCGGCAACGGCGAGGTCGGCTTCGCTGAGGAGCTGGCGGATCTCGACGTGCCCGACGCGGAGGACTCCGAGGACTAGCAGCGCTCCGCGCGGGGGCGTCTGCGCTGAGCGCGCCGTCGCCGCCGCCGGGGCGCGTGTGTGCCGCCGGGGTGTGTGCGTCGCCGCCGCCGGGGCGCGTGTGTGCCGCCGCCGTGGTGGCCGTCACTCAGAGCGAGCCTGCCCAGTCGGTGAGGAGCGCCGTCTCCGTGGCGGTGAGGCCCACCGCCGGCTCGGTGGGCACGAGCAGCGTCGGCGCCGCGCGCCGCGCGGCCCAGCGTTCGCAGTGCTGATCGAGCGCGTCGTCGACCCACGCGAGCGCCCGCCCCCCGGCATGCGCTTCGATCGCAGCCAGCTTCCAGTGGCCGTGGAGCGAGCCGGAGCGGGCGTCGAGCCCGCCGGTCCGCCCGTCACGGCCCTCGAAGCGCAGGAACGGCAGCGGGCCGGGCAGGCCGAGCAGCGCGGGCAGATGCTCGTTGGCGCGCTCCTCCCAACCGCTCGCCCAGATCAGATCGAAGTGCGCGGCGAGCCTCGCAAGCTGCTCAGCGGCGACGGTCGAGAGGAAGTGGGGGATGCCTTCGATCGCGTGGAAGGCGCCCGGCGGACGACGGTCCGCCTCGAAGCCGAACAGCGAGATCACCCCGTCGATGTCGACCATCAGCAAAGGGTTCCCGGCCTGCAGCGGCCTGCTGGTCCGCGGCGGGCTGCCGTCTGTCAGCGTCCTGCCGGTCGCCGCCGTCTTTATCTGGCGCACAGGTGCCACCGACTAACCTCCTGCGATCGGTCCAGGTCGGTAAAGGCTGTCTCGGCACGCGTCGATGATGACCGGTGGAGGCTACCTCCACACCGAGAACCAGGACTCCCGACCGCCAACCCGAACATGGCCCTCGCACCCGGCATCCTTCTAGCGCTGATCTGCGCGCTCACCGCCAACCTCGCGTTCTTCTTCAAGTACAGGGGGGCGAACGCGTCGCCGAAGGTCGACATCCGTCACCCGCTCGCCTCGGCGAAGGCGCTGTTCTCCTCCGGCTGGTTCTCGCTGGGGATGGCGATCGCGTTCGGCAGCTGGGCCCTGCACGTGGGCGCGCTCGCGCTCGCGCCGATGTCGGTCGTCCAGGTCGTGCTCGCCGCGGGAGTCGTGCTCATCGCGGTGATGGCCGACAGGATGTTCGGCTTCAAGGTCGGCAGGCGGCAATGGCTCGGCCTGTGGCTGACCGCCGCGGGCCTCGCGACGCTCGGACTGACGGTCCCGGCCATGCACGGCGTCCATTCGCACTTCTCGCCGGTGGCGATGATCTCATTCGAGGCAGGTCTCTTCGGCCTCGGCGGACTGTTGATCGTCGGGCCGCGCGTCGGCGGGCCGACCAAGCACCATGGGATCATGCTGGCCGCCGCCTCGGGCGTTCTCTTCGGCGTCTCCGACACGGCGATCAAGGCGCTGACGGGCATCTTCGGCGCGCACGGTCTGCTCGCGCTGGCGCTCAGCCCGTGGCTCGCCGTGGCGGCAGCCGCCTCGATCGTCGCGTTCTACGCTTCGGCGCGCGCGCTGCAGGTCGGTGAGGCGGTGCCCGTGATCGCCGTGACCGGCACCGCAGCCAACATCGCGGGGATCACCTCCGGGATCGTCGTGTTCGGCGACCCGATGCCGGGCACCGTGGTCGGCGTCGTGCTGCAGTCGCTCGCGTTCCTGGTGCTGGTGCTGGCGGCGGCCCTGATGCCGGCGCCGCTGCGCTCCGCGGGCCTCGCGCCCGAAGCAGTGTGACCGGCGCCATCCGCCCTGCGCTCTGCGGGCCTTGCCCCGAAGCAGTGTGACCGGCGCCATCCGCCCTGCGCTCTGCGGGCCTTGTGCGCGAAGCAGTCCGAGCGGCGCCCTCCGCTCCGCGGGCGTTGCCCCGAAGCCGCCTGGGCAACGGCACTGCGCCTCGCGCGGCGCCCCGGCGCGTGCCGGCGAGGTGGCCGGCGGGCTCGCGCTGCTACCATTCCCGGCCCTATGCCGACCACCAGCCAGCTGATTCGCAAGGGGCGCGTCGCGCCCAAGAAAAAGGTGACCACCCCGGGCCTGAAGTCGGGCAAGGGTCGCAAGAAGAAGGTTGCCGCTCCGCAGCGCCGCGGAGTCTGCACCCGCGTGTATACGACCACTCCGAAGAAGCCGAACTCCGCGCTGCGCAAGGTCGCGCGCGTGCGCATCTCCGGATCGATCGAGGTGACCGCCTACATTCCCGGCGAGGGCCACAACCTGCAGGAGCACTCGGTCGTGCTGGTCCGCGGCGGCAGGGTCAAGGATCTGCCGGGCGTGCGCTACAAGGTCGTGCGCGGCACGCTCGACGCCGCCGGCGTGAGCGATCGCAAAAAGGCGCGCTCTCAGTACGGCGTCAAGAAGAAGTAGGAGGATCGCCCATGCCCCGACGCGCAGCCGCCCAGGTGCGTCCGCTGGAGGCGGACCCCGTATACCACTCCAAGCTGGTTCAGCAGATCATCAACAAGGTGATGCTCGACGGCGAGAAGTCGACGGCCGAGCGGATCGTCTACGACGCGCTCGCGCTGATCGGGGAGAAGGCCTCAGGTGAGCCGCTGGAGACCCTCGACTCCGCTGTGAAGGCGCTCACCCCGACGCTGGAGGTCCGCTCCAGACGGGTCGGCGGCGCGACCTACCAGGTGCCGGTCGAGGTGCCGACTCGCAGGGCACGCACGCTCGCGGTGCGCTGGCTGGTGCAGTTCGCCAGGCAGCGGCGCGAGAAGACGATGGCGCAGAGGCTCGCCAACGAGCTGATGGACGCGATCTCCCAGCAGGGCGGCGCCTACAAGCGCAAGGACGACATCTACCGGATGGCGCAGGCCAACAAGGCATTCGCGCACTACCGCTGGTAGCGTCTCCGGGCGGCGGAGGTCGGTGCCGCGAATCCAGCGGATGCCAGCAGGATCCCCGCTTGGCTCTGCTATAGTCGCGACGTCTGCGCGGTGAGAGGTCTCTGCAGGTGACCCCGCTGCGTGACGACGATCGAGATGGAGCCTCTGAGCACATAGCGACGCGGACCGGTCCACAACCGAGCAGCGGTGCGCGTGGGCCCAGGGGGCCCAATTTTTTTGCCTGACACCAGCTCCGCGCAGCACGCGCCGAGGCACCGGACCGCACAGCAGAGACCTTCCGCCACCTGAACAGCGACAGAGACCTTCAAGCCATGCCACGCAAGTTCCCACTCCAGAAGACGCGCAACATCGGCATCATGGCCCACATCGACGCGGGCAAGACGACGACGACCGAGCGCATCCTCTACTACACCGGCCGCACCTACAAGCTGGGCGAGGTCCACGAGGGCGCCGCGACGATGGACTGGATGGAACAGGAGCAGGAGCGCGGCATCACGATCACCTCGGCTGCCACCACCGCTGAGTGGGATGGCCACCGGATCAACATCATCGACACTCCGGGACACGTCGACTTCACCGTCGAGGTGGAGCGCTCGCTGCGCGTCCTGGACGGCGCGATCGCCCTGTTCGACTCGGTCGCGGGAGTCGAGCCCCAGTCGGAGACGGTGTGGCGCCAGGCGGACAAGTACCACGTGCCGCGGATCGCCTACATCAACAAGATGGACAGGATCGGCGCCGACTTCGCCAAAGGCGTGCAGACGATGGTCGACCGCCTCGGCGCCCGGCCTGTGCCGATCCAGATCCCGATCGGCGCGGAGGCGGAGTTCGCCGGCATCGTCGACCTGGTGAAGATGAAGGCCATCGTCTACAAGGACGAGCTCGGCAAGGAGCAGGAAGTCGTCGAGATCCCGGAGTCTCTCGCCGACGAGGCCGCGGCGGCGCGCGAACATCTTCTCGACGAGGTCTCCCACTACGACGACGAGCTCGTGGAGATGATCCTCGAGGACGCCGACATCCCCGCCGAGCGTCTCAAGCAGGCGATCCGCAAGGCCACCCTCTCGATCGAGCTGACGCCGGTGCTCTGCGGCTCCTCCTTCAAGAACAAGGGCGTGCAGCCGCTGCTCGACGCGGTGATCGACTACCTGCCCTCGCCGCTGGACGTGCCGGCGGTGCAGGGCGTCGAACTGGTGAAGGGCTCCGAGGATGAGCGCGAGGTCAGCCGTGAGGCCGACGACTCCGCGCCGTTCGCCGCGCTGGCCTTCAAGATCATGGCCGACCCCTACGTCGGCAAGCTCACCTACTTCCGCGTCTACTCGGGGCGCCTGCAGAGCGGCAGCCGCGTGCTGAACGTCAACACCGGCCGGACCGAGCGGATCGGGCGGATCCTGATGATGCACGCCAACGACCGCGAGGAGGTCGAGGAGGTCTTCGCCGGCGACATCGCCGCGGCCGTCGGGATCAAGCAGGTGGTCACCGGAGACACCCTCGCGGCGCCCGACGCGCCGGTGCGGCTGGAGACGATCGAGTTCCCCGAGCCTGTGATCAAGGTCGCGGTCGAGCCGAAGACCAAGGCCGACCAGGAGAAGATGTCGGTCGCGCTCGGACGGCTGGCGGAGGAGGACCCGACCTTCCAGGTGAAAACCAACGAGGAGACCGGGCAGACCGAGATCTCCGGGATGGGCGAGCTGCACCTCGAAGTGCTCGTGGATCGGATGAAGCGCGAGTTCGGCGTGGAGGCCAACGTCGGCCGCCCGCAGGTCTCCTACCGCGAGACGGTGCGCGGCACGGCCGAGAAGGTCGAGGGCCGGTTCGTGCGCCAGACCGGCGGCTCCGGACAGTTCGGCGTCGTCTACATCGACATCGAGCCCGCTCCGGGCGAGGGCTTCGACTTCGTCAACAAGATCAAGGGCGGAGCGATCCCGACCGAGTTCATCCCGGCCGTCGAGAAGGGCGTCGAGGAGGCATTGGCCAACGGCGTGAAGGCCGGGTACCCGATGGTCGACCTCCGGGTCACGCTCGTCGATGGCAAGTACCACGAGGTCGACTCCTCCGAGATCGCGTTCAAGGTCGCCGGCTCGCTGGCGTTCGGTGAGGCGGCCAGGCGCGCGAAGCCCGTCCTGCTGGAGCCGATCTTCTCGGTCGAGGTGGTCGTTCCGGAAGAGTTCCTCGGCGACGTGATCGGCGATCTCTCGCGCCGCCGCGGTCGCGTGGAGGGCCAGGAGCGCCGCGGCAATGCGCTGGCGGTGAGCGCGAGCGTGCCGCTCAGCGAGATGTTCGGCTACGCCACGGACCTGCGGTCGACCACCCAGGGTCGGGCGACGTACACGATGCAGTTTCACGGGTACGAAGAGGTCCCTCCGAACATCGCGGAGAAGATCGTCGAGCAGCGCACCGGGGAGCCGGTGCCGGCGTAGGCCGGAGCGCTCGGCGGCGCTCGCGACCGCGCCGCGTGCGAGCGGCTCACCACAGCAGGTCAACCAGCAAACACGAAACTCGTCAGTCAGATAGATTTTCCCGGTTCGCCCTCCGCTGGGCGGGCGTCCAAGTCGATTTAGGAGCGAACAGAAAGTGGCGAAGGAGAAGTTCGAGCGCGACAAGCCCCATGTCAACGTCGGGACCATCGGTCACATCGACCATGGCAAGACGACCTTGACCGCTGCGATCACGACTGTGCTCGCCGAGAAGATGGGTGGCCAGGCACGCAGCTTCGAGGAAATCGACAACGCGCCCGAGGAGAAGGAGCGCGGGATCACGATCGCCACCTCCCATGTCGAGTACCAGACCGACAAGCGTCACTACGCGCACGTCGACTGCCCTGGTCACGCCGACTACGTCAAGAACATGATCACGGGAGCTGCCCAGATGGACGGGGCGATCCTCGTCGTCTCCGCGGCCGATGGTCCGATGCCCCAGACTCGCGAGCACATCCTGCTCGCCAGGCAGGTCGGCGTCCCCTACATCGTGGTGTTCCTGAACAAGGCGGACATGGTCGACGACGAGGAGCTGCTGGAACTCGTCGAGGTCGAGGTTCGCGAGCTGCTCTCCGAGTACGACTTCCCTGGCGATGACATCCCGTTCATCACCGGCTCGGCGCTGAAGGCGCTTGAAGGCGACGACGCCTACAAGCAGAAGATCGTCGACCTGGCCGATGCGCTGGATGCCTACATCCCGGAGCCGGTGCGCGAGCTCGACAAGCCGTTCCTGATGCCGGTCGAGGATGTCTTCTCGATCACCGGCCGCGGCACGGTGGCGACCGGTCGTATCGAGCAGGGCATCATCAAGACCGGCGACACGGTGGAGATCGTGGGGATTCACGACACGACCACGACCGTGGTCACGGGCGTGGAGATGTTCCGCAAGATCCTCGACGAGGGCCAGGCGGGCGACAACGTCGGCTGCCTGCTGCGCGGCACCAAGCGCGAGGAGATCGAGCGTGGGCAGGTTCTCTGCAAGCCCGGCTCGATCACGCCCCACACGAAGTTCAAGTCCGAGGTCTACGTGCTCAAGAAGGAGGAGGGCGGCCGGCACACGCCGTTCTTCTCCGGGTACAGGCCGCAGTTCTACTTTCGTACGACCGATGTCACCGGCGTCGCCAAGCTCCCCGAGGGTGTGGAGATGGTCATGCCGGGCGACAACGTGACGATGGAGATCGAGCTGATCCAACCGATCGCAATGGACCAGGGCCTGCGCTTCGCCATCCGCGAGGGTGGCCGCACGGTCGGCTCCGGCGTGGTCACGGAGATCATCGAGTAGCACAGCGCTCGGGCCGCGCCGGCAGGCGCGGCCTGGGCATTGGAAGGCAGATACGACGACTAGCTCCGCCGGTGTGGCGCGGTGAGGGGCGGGATCGTTGAGTGGACCACCACCCAACCCCGCCCCTTCTGACGGCCTCGGCACCTCGTAACGGAGCAACCACCACGGCCGTTCCTCGACGGGAGCGGCGAACAGACTGGACAATCGCAACAGAGCTTCCATGGCAGCCGCCACTCAGAACAAGATCAGAATCCGCCTGAAGGCGTACGACACCTCGGCGATCGAGTCAGCCGCCAAGGAGATCGTCGAGACCGCGACGAGGACCGGCGCCACCGTCTCCGGCCCCGTGCCGCTGCCCACCGAGAAGAACGTCTACTGCGTGATCCGCTCGCCCTTCAAGGACAAGGACTCGCGCGAGCACTTCGAGATCCGCACGCACAAGCGACTGATCGACATCCACCAGCCGACGCCCAAGACGGTCGACTCGCTGCAGCGTCTCGACCATCTGCCCGCCGGCGTCGACATCGAGATCCGGCTGGCCACCTAGACGATGCCGGGGATACTTGCCAAGAAGCTGGGCATGACCCAGCTCTTCCTGGAGGATGGGACGGTCGCGCGCGTGACCGTGCTGGAGGCCGGCCCGTGCCCGATAACGGCGGTGAGGACCGGTGAGCGCGACGGCTACGAAGCCGTCCAGCTCGCCTTCGGCCAGAGCCGTGAGAAGAGGATGACCAGGGCCGAGCTCGGCCACCTGAAGAAGGCGGGCGCGCCGCCGCTGCGGCGGCTGGTCGAGTTCCGCTCCGACGGCGCCGCCGCCGAGGCGAAGGTCGGCGAGAGCGTGACGGTCGACGCCTTCGAGGTGGGAGCGACGGTCAAGGTCTCCGGTACCTCCAAGGGCAAGGGCTTCCAGGGCACTATCAAGCGCCACAAATTTGGCAGGGGACCGGCTTCGCACGGCTCGCACAACGTGCGCGCCCCCGGCTCGATCGGCGCCTCCGCCTACCCGGCACGCCTCTTCAAGGGCATACGCGGCCCCGGCCAGATGGGAAACGTGAGGGTGACCCAGCGGGGGCTTCAGGTCGTCTCGGTCGATGCGAGCAGGAACCTGCTGCTCGTACGCGGCTCAGTCCCTGGGCCCCGGGGAGGCGTCGTGGAGGTGCGCAGCGATGGCTGAGGCCCCCGTCATCGGTGCGCAGGGCTCCGAGACGATGCCGCTTGATGAGGCTGCCTTCGGAGCCGACTTCCATGGCCCTCTCGTGCATCAAGGCGTGCGCGCCGAGCAGGCCGCGCGCCACCGCGGCACCGCTGCCACCAAGACGCGCGGCATGGTCTCCGGCGGCGGAGCGAAGCCGTGGCGCCAGAAGGGCACGGGTCGCGCCCGGGCCGGCTCGAGCCGCTCCCCGCTGTGGACCGGCGGCGGCATCGTCTTCGGGCCGCAGCCGCGCTCCTACACCTTCAAGGTGAACCGCAAGGAGCGACGTGCCGCGCTGCGCAGCGCGCTCTCGCTGCACTCCCTGCGGGGATCGCTCGCGGTCCTGGACGTGGCGGCGTTCACGGCACCGAAGACCAAGCAGGCGCTCGCGCTGCTCGAAGGCTGGGAGCAGCCGCGACCGACGCTGGTGGCGCTCGCTCCCGAGGAGCGCGACGCCGCGCTCTCCTTCCGCAACCTGGAGCGCGTCGCCGTGCTCGCCCATGATGACGTCGGCGTGGTCGATCTGCTCGGCGCGGCCTCGGTCCTGCTCTCCGAGCGGGCGCTGCAGGCGCTGACCGCCAGGGCCAGCGGAGCCGGAGCCGGAGCCGATGCCCGGGCCGGCGCCCGGGCCGGCGCGGATGCCGAGGATGTCGAGGCGCCGAGCGAGAGGGAGGCGGCCTGATGGATCTCTCCCAGGTCATCATCCGGCCCGTGGTCTCCGAGAAGAGCTACGTGCTCTCCGCCGCAGGCAAGTACACCTTCCGGGTGCACCCCGACGCTCACCGCACCCAGATCCGCCAGGCGGTGGAGGCGCTCTTCGAGGTCAACGTCGTGGAGGTGCGCACCCTCAGCGTGAAGAGCAAGCCCAAGCGGCGCGGCATCGGCCGCGGGCGCACACGTGCCTGGAAGAAGGCGATCGTGCAGCTGCGCGAGGGCCAGAGCATCCCGATCTTCCAGGGCCTCGAGGGGCTGGAGGGCTGAGATGACCGTGAGCGCTTCGCCATACCGCGTCCTCGGTCGCTCGAGTGCAGAGCCCGCCATGCTCGCCGCGTCCCTGTCCGGCTCGACCACGACCCTCTCAGGAGCTAGCTGTGGCCATTCGTAAGCCCAAGCCCACGAGCCCCGGCCGGCGCTTCGTCTCCTATCCCGACTTCGCGGAGATCACGAAGGACAGGCCGGAGAAGTCGCTTGTCGAAGGCCTGAAGAAGAGCGGTGGTCGCAACGCCCACGGGCGCAAGACCTCCCGTCACCGCGGCGGCGGCGCCAAGCGCCTCTACCGGAGGATCGACTTCAAGCGTCGCAAGGACGGCATGGCCGCGAAGGTCGCGGCGATCGAGTACGACCCGAACCGCTCCTCCTACATCGCGCTGCTTCATTACGCGGATGGCGAGAAGCGCTACATCCTCGCCCCGCAGCGGCTGACCGTCGGCATGACGGTGCGCTCCGGCGAGGAGGCGGAGATCGCCGTCGGCAACTGCCTGCCGCTGGCGCGGATGCCGGTCGGCACCGTCGTGCACTGCGTCGAGCTGCAGCCCGGCCGTGGCGGCCAGATGGCGCGCTCCGCCGGCTCATCGGTGCAGCTGATGGCCAAGGAGGGCGAGATGGCCTCGCTGCGCCTGCCATCCGGCGAGATGCGCCTCGTGCGAGCCGAGTGCAGGGCCACTGTCGGAGTCGTCGGCAACTCCGATCACCAGAACGTCAAGGTCGGCAAGGCGGGCCGCAAGCGCCACATGGGAGTGCGCCCGCAGACCCGCGGGACAGCGATGAACCCTGTGGATCACCCGCACGGCGGCGGCGAGGGCTCGACCACGCCGGGCCGTCATCCGGTCACTCCGTGGGGAGTCCCGACGCTCGGGTACCGCACGCGCAAGAAGAACAAGCCCTCCGACCGCTACATCATCCGCGGTCGTCGCCGCGGCAAGGGTAGAAGCAGATGAGCACGAAGATGGGTGAATTCGCACTATGAGCCGCTCCAGCAAGAAGGGACCGTGGGTGGAAGAGCGCCTGCTGGCCCGCATCGAAGCGCTGAATGCCGAGAATCGCAAGCAGATGATCAGGACCTGGTCCCGTGCGTCGACGATCTTCCCGGAGATGGTCGGCCACACGCTCGCCGTCCACGACGGACGCAAGCACGTGCCTGTGTTCGTCACCGAGTCGATGGTCGGCCACAAGCTCGGCGAGTTCGCACCGACGCGCGTCTTCCGTGGCCACGCCGGCTCCGGGAAGGTGCGCTGATGGCCGAGGAGACCGGCGAGCCGGAGCAGGCGCCGGGCGCAGAGGGCGGGCCCGAGCAGGGCGCGCAGCCGGCCGAGAACGCGGCGGCCGCCGAGAAGGAGCCCAAGCCGGACGCCAAGGCCGCGTCGGAGACGAAGGGCAAGTCGAAGGCCAAGGCCGCGTCGGACGCGAAGGGCAAGTCGAAGGCCACGGAGAAGGCCGAGGCCGTCGAGCCTGAGGCCGAGGCCCCGGCGGACGCGAAGTCGAAGGCGAAGGCCAAGGGCACGCCGAAGGCCGCCGAGACTGCCACGGAGGCCAAGGGCAAGCCGGAGGCCACCGAGACTGCCGCGGAGGCGAAGTCAGAGGCACCGGCCAAGGGCAAGCCGGAGGCCGCCGAGACTGCCGCGGAGGCGAAGGCCCAGGGCAAGCCGGAGGCCAAGGCTGCGACCGAGGCGAAGCCCAAGGGGCGGGCCAAGGAGAAGGTGGAGGCCGAGGCTGCCGCGGAGGCGAAGTCCAAGGCGAAGGCCAAGGGCAAGCTGGAGGCCGAGACCGCGGAGGAGGCGAAGCCCAAGTCGGAGGCCAAGGACGCAGCGCAGGCGAAGCCCGCTGCGAAGAGCCGAGCCGGTGCCGGCGCGCCCGGCGCCCAACGCCCCGTCGTCAGGGCGCAGGCACGGTACGTGCGCACCTCCGCACGCAAGGCCCGGATGGTGTGCGGGCACCTGCGTGGGAAGTCCGTCGGCGAGGCACGCGCTATCCTCGCGTTCACTCCGCGTCAGGTGGCCAGCGACTGGAGCAAGCTGCTGGAGTCGGCTGTCGCCAATGCGGAGAACAATCACGAGCTGGTCGAGGAAGACCTGATCGTGTTTGAGGCCTACGCTGACGAAGGGCCTACGATCAAGCGCTTCAGGCCGCGCGCCAGAGGACGGGCGGCGAGCATCCGCAAGCGCACCAGCCATCTCACGATCACGCTCACGCCGCAGCGTTGAGCGCAAGACCGACCACGACGACCAATTAGATAGAAGCTGACCGAATGGGACAGAAGGTTCATCCAGAGTCGATGCGCGTGGGCTACATCCACGACTGGCGCTCGACCTGGTTCAGCGAGCGCAATTTCGCCGAGTATCTCGCGGAGGACATCAAGATCCGCGAGCACATAATCGCCAAGCTCTCCCACGCCGGACTCTCGGACATCACGATCCGCAAGAGCGCGAACGAGCTGGAGATCAACATCCACACCGCGCGTCCGGGCATCGTGATCGGCAAGTCGGGCGCCGAAGTGGACGCCCTGCGCCGCGACCTGCACAAGATGACCAGCAAGCAGATCAAGGTGAACATCATCGAGATCAAGCGCCCGGAGCTCGATGCCAAGCTCGTCGCCCAGTCGATCGCCGAGCAGCTGCAGAACCGGGTTGCGTTCCGCCGTGCCATGAAGCGCGCGCTGACGAGCGCGATGCGCTCCGGGGCGAAGGGCGTGAAGGTGCAGGTCTCCGGCCGGCTCGGAGGCGCCGAGATGGCGCGCACCGAAGCGTACGCGGATGGCCGCGTGCCGCTGCACACGATGCGGGCGGACATCGACTACGGCTTCCACGAGGCGCGCACCACGTTCGGTCGCATCGGCGTGAAGTGCTGGATGAACAAGGGCGAGATCATGCCCGAGGGGTACACCGGCGCCGACCTGACCGACATGACCGCGCAGGCCTCTGCGCCGGCCGAGCGCGACGGGCGCGAGGGTCGTGGCGGACGCCGCGACGGCTCGCGCGGTGGCGGCGGTGGCGGCGGCAGGGGCGGACGCCCGCCGCGGCCCGGACGCGGGTCCGGA
>DAHVAB010000069.1 GCA_027314825.1 Solirubrobacterales bacterium | reverse complement strand
GTCATGGTTCTTGGCGGCGGCCCTGACCATGGTCGGCCCGCCGATGTCGATGTTCTCGATCGCCTCCGCGTCGCCGACCCCCTCGCGGGCGATCGTCTGCTCGAACGGGTAGAGGTTCACGCAGACCAGGTCGACCTGCTCGATCCCATGCTCGGCGGCGGCGGCCAGATGGGCCTCCGAGTCGCGGCGGGCGAGCAGGCCGGCATAGAGGCGCGGGTGCAATGTCTTCACGCGGCCGTCCATCATCTCCGGGAAGCCGGTGAAATCCTCGATCGGGCGCACCGCAACCCCGGCCGCGCTCAGCTCGCGCGCAGTGCCCCCGGTGGAGACGATCTCCACTCCCAGCTCGGCCAGGCCCCGGGCCAGCTCGACGATGCCGGCCTTCTCGGAGACGGAGATGAGCGCCCGGCGGACCCGGACCTCGCCGGGAGCGGCGGGCTGCACACCGGCCTTCGCGCTCTGCCTCTGCGATGCCATCGGCCTTCAGCCTACCCGTCCACCAGGATCCTGCGCGGGCTCTCCGGGTCGGGCCGCAGCGCGCCGCGCGCGAAGAGGCGCACGGTCTGCGCGAGCAGCTCGTGCTCGATCGGGTGAAGCGCCGCCAGCACATCCTCCGGATCGCGCGCGCCCGGCAGCTCGATCGCGCGCTGAGCGATCACCGGCCCGCTGTCCAGGCCCGCGTCCACGAGATGCACCGTCACCCCAAAGACCTTCACGCCGTAGGCGAGCGCCTGCTCGACCGCATGCAGGCCGGGGAAGGCGGGAAGGAGGGAGGGGTGGACGTTGATGACCGCGCCGGGGAAGCGCGCCAGGAAGTCCTGCTCGCCGAGCAGCTCCATGTAGCCGGCCAGCACGATCAGGCGGGCGCCGCGGTCGGCCAGCCAGGCGGCCAAGGCGCGGTCGCGGGCGCCGCGGTCGGGATGATCGCTGCGGGCGAAGACCGCGCTCGGCACGCCGGCCGCCTCGGCACGTCCGAGCGCCGGGACGCCGGCCTTCGATGAGGCGACCGCCACGATCTGCGCCTCGCGGCCGTGGACCGTGTCGATCAGCGCCTGCAGGTTCGTGCCCGCGCCGGAGACGAGCACTGCGATCGGGAGCGGGTCTGACCGGCACGCCATCGGCGAGGAGACTACCCGCTGCGGCGCGGCTCACAGACCCCGCGCCGCGCGCCCTGGCCGCGCGCAAGCCGACCGCTCAGGCCTGCACGAGCGGCAGCTCCCCCTCCAACGCATACTGCCCATTCGCCTCCTCGGTCCCGCCGAGCGGATATACGCCGGAGAAGAAGGCGACGCAGTGCGACCCACGACCGCCCGCCCCGGCGCCGATCGCCTCGTAGACGCCCTCCAGGGAGAGATAGTGCAGCGAGTCGCAGCCGAGCTCGGATGCGATCTGATCGGTGCTGCGACCGTGCGCGATCATCTCCTCGCGGGTGGACATGTCGATCCCGTAGTGGCAGGGATGCTTGATCGGCGGCGCGGAGACCCGCATGTGGATCTCGGCCGCGCCCGCATCCCGCAGCATCTGCACGATCTGCCTGGTCGTGTTGCCGCGAACGATCGAATCGTCGACGACGATCAGCCGCTTGCCGGCGATCACCTCCGGCAGCGGATTGAACTTCAGGCGCAGGCCGTGCTTGCGCAGCTCCTGGCCAGGCTGGATGAACGTCCTGGCGACATAGCGGTTCTTCACGAACCCGTCGTCCTGGGGCAGTCCGGCGGCGCGGGCCAGGCCGCGGGCGGCAGCGTTGCCGGAGTCGGGGACCGCGATCACCAGGTCGGCCTCCACCGGCGCCTCATGCCACAGGATCTCGCCCATCCGCGCGCGGGAGACCTGGAGGGCCTGTCCCGCCATCCGGGAGTCGGGGCGGGCGAAGTAGATGTGCTCGAAGACGCAGAAGGCGCGGCGGGAGCCGCTCACGACCATGCGGCTGCGCAAGCCGTCCTCGCCGAGGGTGACGATCTCCCCCGGCTCCACCTCACGCAGGTGCCGGGCGCCGATGATGTCGAAGGCGCACGACTCGCTGGCCACGCAGTAGCGCGGCGCCCCGGCGGCGCCGTCCTCGCCGTCGCGGGCGTCGAGCACGCCGATCGAGAGCGGCCGCACGCCGTGCGGGTCGCGGAAGGCGAGCACCCGATCGCGGGTCATCGCCACGATCGAGAAGGCTCCCCGCAGCCGCGGCAGCACCTCCGCGATCGCGTCCTCGGGCTCGGAGGCCCGCTGGGAGGCCAGCAGGGCGGCGACGATCTCCGAGTCGGAGGTCGAGTTGAACGTGACGCCCTGCTCCACCAGCTCCCGGTGCAGCTCCAGCGCGTTGGTCAGGTTGCCGTTGTGGGCGAGCGCGATCTCCCTGGTGGAGCCGCCGACGCCCTCCGAGCGCTGCACCGGCTGAGAGTTCTCCCAGGCGTTCGAGCCGGTCGTCGAGTAGCGCACGTGCGCGATCGCGAGATCGCCGGAGAGGGTGCGCAGGTCGTTCTCGGTGAACACCTGGCTGACCAGGCCGAGCTCGCGGCGGGTGATGATGTGCCCGCCCCGGTCGGCCGCGGCGATGCCGGCCGACTCCTGGCCGCGGTGCTGAAGCGCGTACAGGGCGAAGTAGGCCAGCCGTGAGACGTCGTGCCCGGGTGCGTACACGCCGAACACGCCACACTCATCGCGCGGTCCGTCGCGGCCGAGCGCTGCCCATTGCTCAGGCATTGCCCGCATCACGCTAGCAGCGGCGCTCCCGGCAGGTGCCGCCGCGCCGCCGTCACCGCCACAGCCGCCGATCATCCGAGCAGCCCCGCCAGCATGCCGTGTGCGCCCGCCAGCTCGGACAGGGCAAGCTCGATGCGTGCGCCGCTGCCGGCTCCGCCGGCCTCAATCGCAAGCGTCGCGCCGCCCACCGTGCCGATCGTGCGAAGAGGCGTGTGCTCGGCCAGCCGCTGCAGCGCGTCGGCCGGGCCGCTCAGCAGGAAGCCGCCGGGCGCCTCGCCGAAGAGGCGGGCGAGCGGATCCTCGGCGATCTCGGCGGGGATCGCGACCGTGGCGCCTACGCCGCCGGCCAGACAGCACTCCGCCAGGGCGACGGCCAGCCCGCCCTCGGCGATGTCGTGCGCGCTCGATATCTCCCCGGAGCGGACCGCCTCCCGGACGGCGCGGATCGCGGCCATGGCGTCGGGGAAGTCGAGGTGGGGCAGCGGCCGCGGGTGCGGCGGCAGGTGGGGCAACGGCAGCGGGCGCCCCTGCAGCTTCGCCAGCTCGCTGGCCACCGGCGACGGGCTGAACGGCCCGACCAGGGCGACCGTGTCGCCGGACGCAGCGAAGCCGAGCCGCCCGGCGCGCGCCACGTCGGGCAGGCGGCCGACCATGCCGATCACGGGCGTCGGGTAGATCGGGCCGGCCGGCCCCTCGTTATAGAGGGAGACGTTGCCGCCGACGACCGGCACCGACAGCGCCCGGCAGGCGTCGCCGAGGCCGCGCACCGCCTCCTCGAGCTGCCATGCGATCTGCGGCTTCTCCGGATTTCCGAAGTTCAGGTTGTTGGTCAGCCCGAGCGGCTCCGCGCCGACGCAGGCGAGGTTCGCCGCGCACTCCAGGACCGCCTCGATCGTGCCCCTGTACGGGTCGGCGGCGACCCGGCGGCCGTTGCAGTCGATCGAGACGGCCAGGCCGGGCAGGGGCGCCGTGGCGCCTCCGCCGCGCAGCGGCTCGATCGCGAGCACGGCCGCGTCGGCGGCGCCCGGCCGGCGCACGGTCCGCGACTGCACGAGCGAGTCGTACTGCTCGAACAGTGGCTCGCGCGAGGCGATGTTCGGGCTGGCCAGCAGCGCGAGCAGCATCTGCTCGGGGGAGGCGTCGGCGGCCAGGGTGGCGGGCGCATCGGGGTAGAGCGGGCGCTGCGGGCGCTGCGGGTCGAGCCCGTAGGTGGGCACGTCGTCGACGAGCAGGCCGACCGGCAGATCGGCGAGCAGGCTGCCGCCCTCCAGCGTGCCTTCGCGCAGCGTGGCGCCGCGCAGCACCCTGACGTGGCCGGAGTCGGTGACCACGCCGATCGCGGCGCCCTCGATCTCCCAGCTCTCGCAGACGGCGAGCACGGCGGGGAGCCGCTCGGGCGCGACCACGCACAGCATCCGCTCCTGGGACTCGGAGACCATGATCTCGAACGGCTCCATGTCGGCCTCGCGCAGCGGCACCCGGACGAGGTCGATCTCCAGGCCGACGCCCCCCTTGGAGGCCATCTCCGAGGCGGAGGAGGTGAGCCCGGCGGCGCCGAGATCCTGCAGGGAGAGCACGAGGCGCTCGTCGAGCAGCTGCAGCGAGCACTCCATCAGCTTCTTGCCCTCGAACGGGTCGCCGACCTGGACGCTCGGACGCTTGCCCTCGCCGCCGAGGTCCAGCTCTGCGGAGGCGAGCACGGAGGCGCCGCCGATCCCGTCGCGGCCGGTGGTGGCGCCGAACAGGACGAGCAGGTTGCCGGGGCCGGCGGCGGCGCTCGACATCAGGCGGCTGCGCGGAGCGATCCCGAGCGCCATCGCGTTGACCAGGCAGCTGTCGGCATATGGCCCCTCGAAGTAGACCTCGCCGCCGATGGTCGGCACTCCCACCGAGTTGCCGTAGTGGCCGATCCCGGAGACGGCGCCGTCGAGCAGGTAGCGCGCGCGGGGCGCGTCCGGCTCGCCGAAGCGCAGGGAGTCGAGCACCGCGACCGGCCGCGCGCCGACGGCGAAGATGTCCCGGAGGATGCCCCCCACCCCGGTCGCCGCGCCCTGGAAGGGCTCGACCGCGCTCGGATGGTTGTGCGACTCGACCTTGAACGCGCAGATCAGCCCGTCGCCGATGTCGACCGCGCCGGCGTTCTCGCCGGGGCCCATCACGAGATGCTCGCCTTCGGTGGGCAGGGTCTTCAGGAGCCGCTTGGAGTGCTTGTAGGCGCAGTGCTCGCTCCACATCAGCGAGAGCATCGCCAGCTCGACCGTGTTCGGGGCGCGGCCGAGCCGTTCGCAGATGAGCCTGTACTCGGACTCGCGCAGCCCGAGCGCGAGCGCGTCGGCGAGGCCCGGCAGGGCGGCCTCAGCCATCGCCCTGCGCCGCCCTGCGCATCGACTCGAAGATGCAGAGCCCGTCGGCCGAGCCGGTCAGCTCGTCGACCGCGTGCTCGGGATGGGGCATCAGCCCGAAGACGTTGCCGGCCCGATTGCTGACGCCGGCCACACCGCCGACGGAGCCGTTGAAGCTCTGCCCTTCCGCGTAGCGGAGCACGATCTGGCCGCTGCCGGCCATCTCCCGCAGGGTCTCCTCCGGCGCGTAGAAGCGACCCCAGGAGTGCTTGGCGGGGATCGAGAGCGTGGGAGGGGTGTGTGGGGGCTTCGCCCCGAGGGTCGCGCCGCTCGCTGACTCAGGCTCGCGGGCGCCGGCGCCGGCGCCGGGCGGCGATCCTGCCTCCGGTGCGCAGGCGGCCGTGAACGGGGTGTGGGGGTTGACCACATCGAGTCGCACCTGCCGGCAGACGAAGCGGCGGCCCGCGTTCGGCAGCAGCGCCCCGGGCAGCAGGCGCGCCTCGCAGAGCACCTGGAAGCCGTTGCAGATCCCGAGCACCAGGCCGCCTTCGCGGGCGAAGGCGATCACCGCCTCCATGATCGGGGCGAAGCGGGCGATCGCGCCGGCGCGCAGGTAGTCGCCGTAGGAGAAGCCGCCCGGCACGATCACCGCGTCCACGCCGTGCAGGTCGCGCTCGCGGTAGGAGACGATCTCCGCGTCGGCGACCCTGCCGGCTGCCAGCAGCGCGTCGTTCTCGTCGCAGGAGCCGGGGAATCGCAGGACGCCGCAACGCACGGCCTCAGCTGCTCGCGCCGGCGGGCGGCCCGGTCTCGCTCGGGCCGGCGGGCGGCCCGGTCTCTTTCGCGTCGGCGGGCGGCCCGGTGTCGTTCGGGTCGGCGGGCGGCCCGGACTCGCTCGGGCCGGCGAGCAGCTCGATCTCGTAGTCCTCCACCAGCGGGTTGGCGAGCAGCCGCTCGCACATCTCCGTGAGCCGGTCGGGATCGGGCAGGTCCAGCTCCACCATCCGGCCGACGTGGACGTCTGCGACGCCCTCGAATCCGAGCACCGGCAGCGCCTGTGCCACGGCCAGCCCCTGCGGGTCGAGGATGCCCTGCTTGGGGCGGATCAGTACGCGCGCTCTCACGCGCTCTCGGTGCGCTGCAGCCACTGCGTGAACGGCTCGCCGGCGATCAGCTCGTAGGCCTCGATGTAGCGCTGGCGTGTGCCGTCCACGACATCGTCGGGGATCGCCGGCGCCGGGGGCAGCTTGTCCCAGCCGCTGGCGCTCGCCCAGTCGCGCACGTACTGCTTGTCGAAGCTCGGCTGGGAGCGGCCGACCTCATAGGAGTCGGCCGGCCAGTAGCGCGAGGAGTCGGGGGTGAGCGCCTCGTCCCCGAGCGTGAGGGCGCCGTTGGAGTCCAGTCCCAGCTCGAACTTGGTGTCGGCGAGGATCACGCCGCGGGCCAGGGCGTGCTCGGCCGCGAAGGAGTAGAGCTCGATCGAGAGCGCCCTGACGCGCTCCATCAGGGCGCTGTCGCCCACCAGCCTCGCCGCCTGCTCGATGTCGATCGCCTCGTCGTGGCCGGTCTGCGCCTTCGTGGAGGGCGTGAAGATCGGCTCCGGCAGCCGCTCGCTCTCTCGGAGGCCGCCCGGCAGCTCGATCCCGGAGACCGCGCCGGTGGCCTGGTAGTCCTTCCAGCCAGATCCGGTGATGTAGCCGCGCACGACGCACTCGACCGGCAGCATCTCCAGGCGGCGGACGACCATCGCGCGTCCGCGCGCCTCCGCGGGCACCCCCTCGGCGACGGACAGAAGGTGATTGGCGAGGATGTGCGCGGTCTTCTCGAACCAGAAGGCGGAGAGGCCGGTCAGCACCTTGCCCTTGTCGGGGATCGGCGTCGGGTGGACGGCGTCGTAGGTGGAGATGCGGTCGCTGGCCACCATCAGCAGGCGCGGCTCGCCGTCGCCGCCGGCGCTGGCGCTGGCGCTGGCGCCACCGTCGCCGGCGCCGTCGAGCTCGTAGATGTCTCGCACCTTGCCGCTGGTCAGCAGGGACATGTCGGCGAGCGGGCTCATGTGCGCCTCAAGATAACCCGTCGGGCGGCGCTAGGCGATCTCATCGAGGCGGGCGATGATCTCATCGGCGTGGCGGACGTAGTGGCCGTAGTCGAAGATGGCGTCGAGGTCGAGCCCGCGGGCGCGCTCGTCGGCGGAGATGAGCTCGCGCAGCGGAGCTCCCTCGTCGAAGGCGCGCTGGGCCAGCTCCTGGACGATCCGGTAGGCGTGCTCGCGGGCCATCCCCGACTCGACGAGGGCGAGCAGCGCCCGCTGGGAGAAGAGCGCGCCGTGGGTCAGCTCCAGGTTGGCGCGCATCCGCGGCTCGTCGAGCACCATCCCCAGCACGAGGCTCGTGGCGCTGCGCAGCATGTGGTCGATCAGGATCGTGGAGTCGGGAAGGATCACCCGCTCGACCGAGGAGTGGGAGATGTCGCGCTCGTGCCAGAGGGCGACATCCTCCAGCGCGGCCTGGGCGTTGCCGCGCAGCACCCGCGCCAGCCCGGATATCTGCTCGCTCTTGATCGGGTTGCGCTTGTGGGGCATGGCGCTAGAGCCCTTCTGGCCCTGCTTGAACGGCTCGCGCAGCTCGCGCACCTCTGTTCGCTGCAGGTGCCTGATCTCGGTGGCCAGCCGCTCCAGGCCGGCGCCGGCGAGGGCGATCGCGCAGATCAGCTCGGCGTGGCGGTCTCTGGGCACGACCTGGGTCGAGACCGGCTCCGCCTGCAGGCGCAGGCGCGCGAGCACCCGCCGCTCGAACTCCGGGGAGGTGGCCGCATAGGTGCCCACGGCGCCCGAGATCGCGCCGAACGCGGTCTGGGCGAAGGCGCGCTCCAACCGCTGCGCATTGCGATGCGCCTCGAAGGCGAAGCCGGCCAGCTTGATGCCGAACGTGGTCGGCTCGGCGTGCACCCCATGCGTGCGGCCGGCGCAGATCGCGTGCGCGTGCTCGCGGGCGCGGTTGGCCAGCGCGTGGGTGAGCGCGTGCGCGGCCGGCACGATCACCTCGCCGGCGGCGCGCATCTGCAGCGCCAGCGCGGTGTCCAGCACGTCCGAGGACGTCAGCCCGAAGTGGATGAAGCGGCCGGGCGGGCCGGCGGAGGCGGCCAGCACGTCCACGAAGGCGGCCAGGTCGTGGTCGGTCGTGCGCTCGCGCTCCGAGACCGCCTCCACGGTGAAGGTGGCGCCCCTGACCGCTTCCAGGTCCGCCGGGCTCGGGCCATCCGCGTCGCCCAGCAGCGCGGGCAGCTCCTCGCAGGCGGCGACCTCGACCTGGCGCCAGGTCTCCATCCTGGCCTGGTCGGTCCAGATCGCGCCCAGCTCGGGGCGTGTGTAGCGCTCGATCACATCCGTGATTATCCCGATGGCTTGGGACGGGACGCGCGGCCGGCGCTCCGGACGGGCCGGCGAGCACGCGGCGGGCGCGGCGGACGGGCCGGCTTCCGCCGGACGCATTCCGTCCGGGCCGGCTCGCCGCGGGCGCATTCCGCCCGGGCCGGCTCGCCGCGGACGCATTCCGTCCGGGCCCATCGTGTACAACGAGTGCAGGCGCGCAGCGCCGGCGCCAGACCACCGAGCGGAGGAGGAGCCATGCCCACCTACATCATGAAGTCGACGCTCACACCCGAGGGCGTGCAGACCGTGAAGAACAACCCGCAGCGCATCCTCGAGGTCAACCGGGAGGTCGAGCAGCTCGGCGCGAAGGTGATCGCGCAGTGGGCGACGCTCGGCGCCGTCGACTTCGTCTCGATCGTGGAGGCGCCCGACGAGGGCACGATGGCAAGGGTCTCCCTGGAGCTGGGATCGCGCGGCACCGGCCGCTACGAGACGATGGCGGCGATCCCGGTCGAGCAGTTCGTCGAGTCGCTCTAGAAGATGAAGGCCATGGTCGTCGGAGCGGGGGGGCGCGAGCACGCGATCGTGCGCGCGCTCGCGCGCTCGCCGCAGCGGCCGGAGCTGCTGTGCGCGCCGGGCAACGCCGGGATCGCGGCCGACGCGCGGGTGCTGGAGGTGGCGGGCGACGACGTCGCGGGGCTCGTTCGGGCCGCCGAGTCCGAGCGGGTCGATCTGGTCGTGGTCGGTCCGGAGGCGCCGCTGGTCGGAGGGCTCGTCGACGCCTGCGCCTCGCACGGGATCGCGGCCTTCGGGCCGAGCGCGGCCGCGGCCCGCCTGGAGGGATCGAAGGCGTTCGCGAAGGAGGCGATGGTGCAGGCGGGCGTCCCGACCGCCGCCTTCGAGGTCGTCGAGGGCATGGAGGAGGGGATGCGGGCGGTCGCCTCGCTCGCCGACCCCGGCGTGGTGGTGAAGGCCGACGGCCTGGCCGCCGGCAAGGGCGTCGTGGTGGCGCAAACACTGACGGAAGCCGAGCAGGCGCTGCGCGACATGCTGGACGATGCCGCACTGGGCGCGGCCGGCGCGCGCGTGGTGATCGAGGAATTCCTGCAGGGCGAGGAAG
>DAHVAB010000068.1 GCA_027314825.1 Solirubrobacterales bacterium | reverse complement strand
GGCGCGCGCCCCGTCGGGCGCGCTGCTCGGCACGGCTGCCCACATTCCGGCGTCGAGCTGACGCCTGAACGCCTCGATCAGCTGCCGCTCCTGCTCGGGAATCTCCACATCCCCTTCCGCAACCACGATCTCACCATGGCCGGGCTTAAGACGCAGAAGTCTCATAGCAGCCCGATTATGGCAAACGCAGGCTGGGCAGACCGAGCACATCGACCGGTCCCGGACCGTGGCCGATATCGCTCAACCCCCGCCGGACCGCCTCGCCAGCGAGCCGCCGCGCGACCCGCGCCGCCTCCGGGATGCCGTCGCCGATCGCCAGCTGCGCGGCCAGCACCGAGGAATGCGTGCAACCGGAGCCGTGGGCGGCCGTGGAGAGATGACGCTCGCCGGGGATCTCAATCACATCCGCGTCCGGCCCTGACTGCAGCAGCAGGTCCACCGCGCGCTGCCTGTGCCCGCCCGTGATCAGCACGGCAGCCGGGCCGAGGGCGAGAATCGCCTTCAGCAGTGCGCGATCGTCGCCGCCGCTCGCCGAGCCGGGGGCGACGTCGCCAGCCGTGCCGCCGCCAGCCGTGCCGTCGCCAGCCGTGCCGTCGCGACCCGTGCCGCCGCAAGCCGCGCCGCCGCCAGCCGTGCCGCCGCCGCCAGCCGCGCTCGCCAGCTCCCGCGCCTCGATCAGGTTCGGCGTGAGCACGGTCGCGCGCGGCAGGATCTCCGCTATCAGCGCCTGCAGCGCATCCGCCTCCAACAGCCGCCCGCCCGACTCGGCGACCATCACCGGATCGACGACCACCGGCGTGCCGTGCGGCAGCTCGTCGAGCGCCTGGGCGACCGCAAGCGTCACCTCGACCGTGCCCAGCATGCCGACCTTGACGGCGTCGATGCCGATGTCCCGTGCCACCGCCCTGATCTGGGCAATCACTATCTCGGGCGGGACCGGGTGGATCGCGTCCACCCCGACCATGCTCTGCGCGGTGATCGCGGTGATCGCGCTCATCCCATGCACGCCGCAGCGCGCGAACGCCTTCAGATCGGCCTGGATGCCGGCGCCGCCGCCGGAGTCCGAGCCGGCGATCGAGAGCGCCCGCGGGGTGCGTTCGGGCCGGCCCGCCGCCCCGGAGGCGCTCACCGAGGCGCGGCGTGTTGGCGGGGGACGAAGATCGTGTAGCTGCCGATCGCCGTCACCAGCAGGCGTCCATCCTCGTGACGAACCTCGCTGCGCATCACCGCGTTGCTGCGGTTGCGGCGGTCGAGCACGGTATGACACACGACCTCACCCTCCAGCGCCGTCTGCACATAGTTGATCGAGATGCTGATCGTGGCGATCCGCTCCTCCTCAGAGGTCTCCACCCATAGCGCGGAGCCCATGCAATAGTCGACGAGCGCGTACGGCGCCACGCCGGAGAGCAGCCCGCCGGCGTTGATCAGCTCCGGGCGGATCGTCAGCCGGATCGTCTGCGGATCCTCCCAGCGCATCCCGAAGAAGTTGCTGATCCCGTCGATCCCGAAACGGCGGGTGCCGCCGCGATCGTCCCCGTTCGGGCCGGCGGCGAGGCTCGCGTCATGCTCTCGCGCCAGATCCGACGCGCCGTCGGCGGCGCGCGCCTCCAGCAACCGCTCCGGTGAATCGCTCATGCAGGAGAGGCTACCGGCATCGGAGCCGGCCCGGACCCGGCGCCCGATGGCTCGCGCCCTGGCGCCGCCGGCCCGAACCCACCAACGGCCGGCCCGGTCGACGCGCGCGCCGACTCCGGGCGCAACTTGACACACCCGCGCCACACTCGAGGCAGCGAATGGACACGAAGCCGCAGCCCACGGCACGGGTGCCGATCTAGCGTGCCGTTCATGCCTTCCGCCCAGCGGCAACCAGACGACCGACCGGTGGATCCGCGGCGAACGCTCGGCTCGATCGGCGAGGATCTCGCTCTCAAGCACATGCGCGCCCTCGGGTTCACCGAGATCGCGCGCAACCACCGCACCCGCCACGGCGAGATCGATCTGATCATGGGCGACCGGTGCAGGATCGTCATCGTCGAGGTCAAGACCAGGCGCATGCGCCGCACCTGCAGCAGCCCCGGCGGGCCGGCGGGCACCACGACGCCGATGCTGATCATGCCCCTTCAGGGACTGAACCGCGAACAGCGCGTGCGCCTGCGGCGAATGGCGGCCACCTGGCTGCAGGAGAGCGCTCCCAGGCGGGGCGACCGGGAGATCCGCTTCGACGCGATAGGAGTGATCGTCGACCGGCAGGACCGGCTGCTGCGCCTCGACCATGTCGAGGGGGCGTGGTGAGCTCCGCGCGAGCATGGCGCGGCCCGCATGGGCATGGCCCAGGCCCGCGAGGGAGCGGCGCGCCCCACGAGGCCATGGCGAGCCCGCCGGTATCGGCAGGGTCGGTCAGGTTGTGATGGCCTGCCGCCGTCGACACCTCGCCCCCGGCGATGGCAACATGCCAGCGCCACCGGTAGACGCATGGCGCAGGATGCGCGAGCCCGTCCGCGGGCGCTCGTCAGCCAGAGTAGGCGCTCGAGCGGAACGACATCCGGTGCAGGGGGCTCACGCCCAGCCGTTCGATCGCGCTGCGGTGCTCGGCGGTCGCGTAGCCGACGTGCCGGGCGAAGCCCCAGCCGGGATGCGCGGCCTCCGCATGAGCCATCGCCCGGTCCCTGGTGACCTTGGCTACGATCGAGGCTGCGGCGATGGCAGCGCTGCGGCCGTCACCACCGACGAGCGCGGTGTGCGGCGGAGCGAGCCCGTCGAGCTGGAACCCGTCGACCAGGCAGACCGGCTGCTCCGGCGCCCCATCGACGACCGATCGGAGGGCGTCGCGCAGCGCGGAGAGGTTGGTCCGGTGCAGCCCGGCTCGATCGATGCTGGCGGCCGACCTGCTCACCACGCTCACCCTCACTGCGCTCCGCAAGATCAGCGGGAGCAGGCGCTCCCGGGATCTGGCGGTGTGTCGCTTGGAGTCATCGAGCGCTGCAAGCTCTCCAAGCGGAGCCGCCGCCAGCCGTTCGCAATCCAGCAGGACGGCCGCGGCAACGAGCGGACCGGCGAGGCAGCCGCGGCCAGCCTCGTCCGCCCCGGCGAGAAGCCGCGATCCGAAGGTGCGGTCGAACTCCAGCAAGCTGGCACCGGCACTGGCACCGGCACCGCTGCCGCCGCTGCCTCGCGCCCGCCGGCGCGCAGCCGCCCTCACGGCAGCGCGCTCCCCCGCGAGATGCTCAGGCATGAGCGGCCAGCGCGCCGCGCTGCGAGCTCAGAAGAAGCCGATCCGGTCCGGCGGCCAGTAGGTCGCAAACGTGACTCCGATGATCCACTTGGTCGGGACCGGCCCCCAGAACCTGCTGTCGTCGGAGCGGCCACGATTGTCGCCCATCATGAACCAGTGTTCCGCCGGAACTTCGATCGGGGTGAGGAAGTTGCACTCCGGTTCCTTGCCGCACGGAGTTATGTAGGAGTCCTGCTCCCGCTTGAACGGGCCCTTGCGCCCGTGAGTGCTCAGGTAGACGTGGCCTTCCCGGATGAAGAGCCAGTCGTGCGGGCCGGCGACGATCCGCTTGATGAAGTTGACGCTCGCCTCTTCGGGGTTCGGCTTGTCGCACGCCGCCTTGCCGTAGGTGACCATGTGCGGCGGCTGGGGGATCCCGCCGCATTCCTCTCCCAGGTAGCGGCCTTCTCGCTCCGCGCCCTTCGGCGGGTGGAAGACGACGATGTCGCCGACGCTCGGGTTGCCGAAGCTCATCCCGATCCGGTCGACGAGCACTCGCTGGCCGACCTGCAGCGTCGGTTCCATCGAGCCGCTCGGGATCTTGTACGGCTTGACGATGAACGCCTGGATCAGCAGGGCCAGGCCGAGCGCTACCGCGATGATCACGGCCAGCTCGATGAGCGAGCCGAGCCTCGACTTGGAGCGTCTCCTCACTTCTCCGGATCGCCGGAGCCGGCGTCCGCGGGGGAGGCATCCGCCTCGCCGGCCGCCTCGCCGGCAGCGACCTCGACGCCGTCCGGCGCCTCACCGGCCGCTGCGGCCGCCTCCGTCTCGCCGCTGGCCTGCGTCTCGGCGCCCTCCGGCGCCTCACCAGTGGCGGCAGCCTGCGCCTCAACGCCCTCCGGCGCCTCGCCCGCGGCGGCGGCGTCCATCTCGCTCTCCTGCGAAGGCTCCACGGCCTGGTCTGCCTCTGGCTGCTCGTGCAGCAGGCCCGGCTCCACCGCCGCCTCCGGCCCGGAGTAGCGGCGCTCACGCACCCGCGCGCGCTTGCCCACACGGTCGCGAAGGTAATAGAGCTTGGCACGGCGCACATCACCGCGGGCGGCGACCTCGATCCGCTCGATCTTCGGCGAGTGCAGCGGGAAGGAGCGCTCCACGCCGATGCCGAAGGACTGCTTGCGGACCGTGAAGGTCTCGCGCACACCGTGGCCCTGGCGCTTGATCACGACGCCCTCGAAGACCTGCACCCTGCGGCGGGTGCCCTCGATCACCTGGAAATGGACCTTGACGCGGTCGCCCGGCAGGAACTCGGGAACGCGGCGCAGCTGGGCGCGCTCGATGGTTTCGATGACGCTGCTCATGATCAGGAGAAGAAACGCGACCGGCTCGGCACGGCTCGGGATCGAGTCGCAACGCGGCGCGGGCAGGAATGGTAGCGGACTGTCGGTGAGCGCTGCGGCGCTGTGCCCGAACACCCCGGCTCAAAGCACCACGGCTCAACCGTCTGAGAGCCGGCGCCCCCGGCGCTGTGTCGGAGCACCCGGGCTCAAGCGTCTGCGAGCCGGCGCGCCCGCTCAGCGCTCTGGCGGACCGTCCACGCTCAACCGTCTGAGAGCCGGCGCGCCCGCTCAACGCTCTGGCGGCGTCGCCAGTCCGCTATCTCCGCATGGTCGCCTGAGAGCAGGACCTCCGGCACGGGCCAGCCCCGATGGCTGGCCGGGCGAGTGTAGTGCGGGTACTCGGGCATGCCATCCAGCGCCTCGCCGAAGGACTCCTCCGCCGCCGAGCGTTCGTCTCCGAGCGCACCCGGCAGCTTGCGCAGGACCGCATCGCAGACGACCATCGCCGCCAGCTCGCCGCCCGAGAGCACGTAACGGCCGACCGACAGGCTCTCGGTGGCGAAATGCTCGATGATCCGCTCGTCGAACCCCTCGTATCGCCCGCAGAGCAGCGTAAGCTCCCGCTCCTCCGCCAGCTCGCAGACATACCGCTCGTCGAGCAGGCGGCCGTGCGGGCTCAACGCGATCACGCGACGGCTCTGGCGCAGTCGCACCGGGTCCTCCCCATAGTGCGCTTTCAGCGCCGCGTCCATCACGTCGACCCGGAGCACCATTCCCGCGCCTCCACCATACGGGGCGTCATCGACCTGACGACCGCTCAGGTGAGTGTGCTCCCTGATGTCGACGCAGTCGATACGCGACCCCCGCGCGATCGCATTGCGCACATGCCGCTGGGCGCGCAGCCACTCAAACCACTCCGGGAACAGGGTGAAGATGTCGATGTTCACGCCTGCTCCCCCAGAAAGGAGCTGTCCACCTCGATCCGGCGGCGCGAGACCTCAACGCTCCTGATCGCGTCTGAGACCATCGGCACCAGCAGGCTTCCGCCCCCCTTACGCTGCACCTGGAGCGCCTCGCACGACGGGAGCTCGATCAGCCGGGAGACGACGCCGAGCGTCTGCTCGCCATCCACCACCAGACAGCCCTCCAGATCGTGCGCCCACCATTCGCGCGGTCCGAGATCGCCCAGCGCCCCGCCCTCGACCTCGATCCACAGGCCGCCGAGCGCCTGCGCCGCATCGCGGTCCTCAACCCCCTCCAGGCGGATCAGGGGATGGTGCTCGGTGCCCGCGCGAGCGGCGATCGCGAACCGGCGACCGTGCAGATGCAGTGCCTGCGCGCCCGCCAGCAGGCGCGTCCTCGGCTCGCTGACATGAAACGCGCCGTTCAGACCGTGAGGCCGGCCGACCCTGCCGGCCACCACAAGCCGGCCGGTCGGCTCCGAGGTGCCGTGCGACTCAGTCGACGATGTCAATGAGCACCCGGCGCGTCTCGCCGGCCGCCGCCGCGCGCAGCACCGTGCGCAGCGCCTGCGCCGTGCGACCGCCGCGCCCGATCACCTTGCCGTAATCCTCGGCGGCGACGCTCAGCTCCAGCAGGATCGTGCCGCCGCCTTCGTCGAAGCGCTCCACGCGCACCTCCTCCGAACGCTCCACCAGGCCGCGCACGAGGTAGGCGAGCAACTCCTCGGGCTCCAACCCGGGCTCACGTCCGTCGTCGGTATCGTCGGGCTCCGCCCGCTCGCCGTCGTCAGGCAACTCGCCGCCTCCGCCGCCGCTCAGGCGCGGCCGGCCTCGATGCCCTTGATCTTCAAGAGCTTGGCAACCGTCTGCGAGGGCTGCGCCCCGCGGGCGAGCCAGCTGCGGGCCCGCTCCTCGTCGATCACGATCGTGGACGGGCTGGTCTGCGCGTCATAGTGGCCGATCGTCTCGATCACGCGGCCATCTCGCGGCGCGCGCTGGTCGGCGACGACCACCCGCCACTTCGGGTCCTTCCTGGCGCCCACTCGCGTGAGCCTGAGCCTTACTGACACTTGGTCCTCTCTTGGAGCACTGCGATCGATGGTTGCTGCATGCGAACCGAGTGCTAGAGCTTAGCGGCTGCTCGGCGACCGGTCACCGCGCCCGGAGGATCATCGCGCCCGGCGGATCGGCCCAGCCGGCGGATCGGCGCGGCCGGCGACCGGTCACCCAGACCGGCGAATCAGCGCGACTGGCGAATCATCGCGCCGATGTCGGGCATCTTGCCGCGTCCGACCTGACGCATCACCTTCCTCATCTGGTCGAACTGCTTGACCAGGCGGCTCACCTGCTGAACGTTCGTGCCCGACCCCTTCGCGATCCGCAACCGCCGCGAGCCCTTGATCAGCTCGGGACGGCGCCGCTCCTCCGGCGTCATCGCGAGGATGATCGCCTGCAGGCGGTCCAGCTCGCGCTCGTCGACCTTCAGATTGCGCAGCTGGGCGCCGCCGAGGCCCGGGACCATCGAGAGCAGGCTGGAGAGCGGTCCCATCTTGCGGATCGTGCGCAACTGGGAGAGGAAATCGTCGAGGCCGAACTCGTTGCGGCGCAGCTTGCGCTGCAGCTCGATCGCCTCCTGCTCGTCGAACTGCCGCTCTGCGCTCTCGATCAGGCTCATCACGTCGCCCATGCCGAGGATCCGCTGCGCCATCCGGTCGGGATGGAACGCCTCGAACTGCTCGAGCTTCTCGCCGGTGGAGGCGAACACGATCGGCTTGCCGGTGACCGCGCGCACCGAGAGCGCCGCGCCTCCCCGCGCATCGCCGTCGAGCTTGCTCATCACGACGCCGTCGAAGTCGACGGCCTCGGCGAAGCTCTCCGCGACCCCGACCGCGTCCTGGCCGGTCATCGCGTCCAGCACGAGCAGCACGTCATCTGGCTTGACCGCGTCCCTGATCCGCACGAGCTCGGCCATCAGGTCCTCGTCGATGTGCAGGCGGCCGCTCGTATCGACGATCAGCACATCCTTGCCTGCGTCGCGCGCCTGTGCGAGCGCCCAGCGCGCGATCTCCACCGGGTCGCGGTCGGTGCCCTGCTCGTAGACCTCCGCCCCGGCCTGCGCGCCCACCTTCACCAGCTGATCGACGGCGGCCGGCCTATACACGTCGCAGGCCGCCAGCGCGACCGCCGAGCCGCTCTCGCGCAGGTGGCGGGCGAGCTTCGCGCTCGCCGTCGTCTTGCCGGAGCCCTGCAGGCCCGCCATCAGGATCACGGTCGGCGGGCTGGATGCGAAGCGCAGCCCCTCCGCCGACCCCCCCATCAGCTCGGTCAGCTCCTCGGCGACGATCTTCACGACCTGCTGTCCGGGGTTCAGCCGGCCAGCGACCTCGGTGCCCAGGCAGCGCTCCTTGACCTGGTCGGTGAAGCGCTTGACCACCTTGAAGTTGACGTCCGCCTCCAACAGGGCGAGGCGGATCTCGCGCATGGCCGCGCTCACGTCCCGCTCGTCGAGCGTGCCGTGCCGGCGCACATCGGAAAGCGTGCCCTGCAGCCGCTGCGCCAGCGCGTCGAACACTCAGCGGCCCTCCTGGCCGCCGGCCGGCAGCGATCCGTCGCGGTCGGAGCCCTTGCGGCTCGATGAGTCGCTCACCTGCGAGCCGTCGGCCGTCCCGGCCTCCTCCGCCCGCCGGCCGCCCGTGAGGGCATCCGCGATTCCGCCGAACGCCTGCGCGAACTCGGAGGGCACCACGAACACCTTGTTGGCATCCCCTTCCGCCAGCCGCGGCAGCATCTGCAGATACTGGTAGCTGAGCAGCTCCCTGTCGGGAGCTCCCTCGTGGATCGCCCGAAAGACGGTGTCGATCGACTGGGCCTCACCCTCGGCACGCAGGACCGACGCCTGCTTCTCGCCTTCGGCCTGCAGCACGGCCGCCTGGCGCTCTCCTTCCGCGGTCAGGATCGCCGCCTGGCGCTCGCCTTCCGCGGTCAGGATCGCGGCACGCCTGTCGCGCTCGGCGCGCATCTGCTTCTCCATCGCGGTCCTGATGTCCTGCGGCGGGTCGACCGACTTGATCTCCACGCGGTTGATCCGGATGCCCCACTTGCCGGTCGCCTCGTCGAGCACGGTACGCAGCTCGGCGTTCACGTTCTCCCTCGCGGTGAGGGTCTGCTCCAGGGTCAGCCCGCCGATCACGTTGCGGAGCGTGGTCACCGTCAGCTGCTCGATCGCCTGCAGCGGACTGGCGACTTCGTAGGTGGCGGAGCGAGGATCGGTGATCGTGAAGTAGAGGACGGTTTCGATCGCGACGACCACGTTGTCGTCCGTGATCACCGACTGGGGCGCGAAGTTCACCACCTGCTCGCGAAGGTCCACCAGCGGTCTCACCCGTTCGATGAACGGCGTCACGAGCACCAGGCCCGGCTCCAGGGTCCGGTGGTAACGGCCAAGCCGCTCCACGACTCCCGCACGGGCCTGAGGGACGATCCGGATCGCACGCGAGGCGACGACCAGCGCGAACACCACGACCACCAGCACCACGATCAGCACGACCATCGCAACCCCCTTCCTTTCCCGGGCCCACCCACCTGCGCGGGCCTCAGTGCATCACGAGCGCCGTGGCGCCCCGTATCTCGATCACCTGGACCCGCTCGCCCGCGTCGATCACCTCATCCTCGTCATAGCTGCGCGCAGTCCAGACTTCGCCGTCGATCTTCACGCAACCGACGCCCTCGCGGTTGGCGATCCGCTCCAGCACCACCGCGTCGCGGCCGACCAGCGCCGCCACCCCGCTGCCCGGCTCCACCGGGGATCCGAGGCGAGCCAGCGCCGACTCCAGGGCGGCCATGCCCTCCATCAGCTCGGGGAGCCCCGCCGCCCCCATGTGGCCGACCCGGCCCGCGGATTCGCTCCAGGCGCCGATGCCGCCGGCGATGGACACCCCGTGCTTGGCCACCTCCAGCCGAAGCTGGGCCGGAGCCACTCCGGAGGGGAGTCCGAAGGCGGAGACCGTGTCACT
>DAHVAB010000067.1 GCA_027314825.1 Solirubrobacterales bacterium | reverse complement strand
ACCCGCCGCCGAGGCGCAGCCCGCGACCGAAGGGATCTCATCATGAGTCCTGCGCATGCAGGCCGGCGTCCGCGCCCGCGGTGGCGGCGTCTTGGGCATGCAAGGCGAGCGAAGACCGGAGAGTAGCGGCACGGCTATTCTCGCTCGCGGTGTCGCGACGCTCGGTCGAGGATCTCTGCAGACGCATGCGCCTGGGCGCACAGCGGCTGCTGGCCGGCGCGCATGCTGCGGATGAGCGCGAGGCCGCTCGCGCGGTCGTGGGCGTTCAGGCCCAGGATGTCCGTGCGGCCGCGCTGCAGCTGCGCTCCAGAGTCCCCGGGTTGGACCGCGAGACCGTGGTCGCCAGCGAGCGACTCGTGCGCACCTGGACTGTGCGCGGCACCGTGCACATGATCGACCTCGACGACAGGGACTGGCTGCACGCGGCGATGGCCGCTCGCAACCAGCGCACGTTCGACGCGATCATGCGCAGGCGCGGCGCGCTGGACACCGCGAAGGCGATGCTTCCCGACGTGCTCAGGGCGCTGGAGCGGGGGCCGTCCGACCGCGCCTCGCTGCTCGCGGAGATCGGCCCTCGCCACGGTGAGCTGGGGACGGCCATCAACGTGCTCGTACCGTGGATGGTGAGCCAGGGCCGCCTTCTGGGTCTCCCGGACGGTCGTCTGCGTCTCGCCGATCCGCCCGCGCCGGTCGACCGCGACGAGGCTCTCGCAACGCTCGCGAGCCGCTACCTGGCAGGCTATGGCCCCGCCGACGCGGGCGATCTCGCAGCGTGGTCCGGCCTCGGGCTGCAGCTGGCCCGCCGCGCGCTGCAGGCAGCCGGCCCGCTTGAAACCCGCGGGGAGCTGCACTGTCTCCCCGGCGCGCTCGATGCGGCAGCCGAGCTTCCCGATCCGCTGCAGCTGCAGCTGCTCGGCGCGTTCGACACGCTGATGCTCGGCTGGCGCAGCCGCGATCTGCACCTGCGGCCGGAGCACGACCGGATGCTGCACCGCGGCGGCGGCATGATCCGGCCGGTCGTGCTCGTCGCGGGCAGGGTGGCCGGTTTCTGGCGGCTCCTCGGCAGCGGTGCCCGTCGCCAGCTGGAGCTCGAGTGGATCGGGCGGCCCAGGCACGCGAAGGCGCTCGCCGGCGAGGCCCGAGAGATCGGGCGCTTCCTCGGTGCAGAGATCAAGACGTAGGAGCGCTCATCGCGGCACGGGCGCGTCCGCGCCGCGCCGCGCAGCGCTGCTCGGCGAGAGCCCGTGCGGCCTGGCGAGAGCCCGTGTTGCTCGGTTCGAGCCCGCGCCCCTCGGCGAGAGCCCTTGCTGCCCGGCGAGAGCCCTTGCTGCCCGGCGAGAGCCCGCGCCGCCCAGCGGAGATGTAGCCTCTGGCAGATGCTTCGATGCGGCCTGGGCAGTCAGGACACGGCGGGCAAGGACACGGCGGGCAGCCCATCATCGCCACGCGGTGCTCGCCACCATCCGCCGGGCGCAGAGATCGCCGGGAGGAAGCCGAGCGCACGCCGCACTCAGAACAAGAACGACAGAAGGGACGGCCGAGAATGTCCGTGAAGAGGACCCTGTCAGTCGCCGCGCTTGCCATCGTCGCACTGCTGGCACTCGCCTCCAGCGCGCTGGCCGCGAGCATCACGCTGAACCGCCAGTGCTACGTCTCGCCGAAGATCGGCCTCGGCACGACGATCGACGTCACGGGCACCGGCTTCACGCCGGGTGAAGCCGTCTTCGCCCAGATTCCCGCGCCCGCTGGCCTGCTCTCATTCACCGAAACGACGGTCGGGCCGGAAGGCAGCTTCAGCGCGCAGCTTACGCATGTCCTGCCTGCGGGCATCAACCCGGTCGCAGAAGACGAGACCATGCAGATCAAGGGCGTTCTCAGCGGCGCGATCCTCGCGCAGTCGCCCTTCCAGCTCACCAACCTGGCGGTCCAGCTGCACCCGGCGAGCGCACGCCCGCACAAGAAGGTGAGCTACCACTTCGCCGGCTTCTCCCCGCACAAGCCGATCTACGGGCACTACCTGCATGCCGGAAAGGTCGTGAGCACCCACAGGTTCGGCAGGGCGAGGGGCGCCTGCGGCCTGCTGACGGCCCGCGCGCCGATCTACCCGGGGCGCAGCCGCTTCTCCCGCTACACGGTGCAGTTCGACCAATCCAAGCGCTACAACAAGCATGCCTCCCCGAAGATCGATACGAGCGTGACGATCCTCCGTTTCTGAAACGCTCGCCGGAGCGCGGGCCCAGCCTCGAACATCCGCGGGCGCCGCGCGTGACGGGCGTACGCGGACGCCGTCGGTGGCGTCAGGCGCGATCAGGCGCCGAGGAACGCCAACGAACTGGTGAGGCGGGAGGCTAGCGCCCCTGCACGGGCCCGAGCCTGAGCGCCGGTGGTCTGCTGGCCCGCCGCTCACGTATCGAGAAGTCGGAGATGACGCTGAAGCGGTCTGCTCGCACGAGCGTGCGTCGCCACTCCACGGGGGTGTCATCGACGCGGCCGAGCCGCTCGATCGCCAGCAGGGCGACGCGGGGGTTGACGGCGAGGTCGCGCTGCTGGGCCTGGGTCGGCACGACCGCGGAGAGGACCTCGTAGCCGCCGGTGAGGCGGATGCCCGTGCGTTGCGCGAGCACCTCATAGAGGCTCCTCGTCGTCAAGTCGACGTCGAGGATCGGGCCGGCCAGGCTTTCGGGGAAGTAGGCCTGGTCGATCGCCAGCGGCTCCTCTCCGGCGAACCGTAGGCGCTCCAGGACGACCAGCGGCGTCGTCTCCGGCAGGGCCAGCCGGCGCGCGACCCGCCCGTTGGTGCTCGTCTCGAAGCGTCGCACGACGCTGCGCTGGCGCAGGCCGGCCGCCTCGACCGATTCGTAGAGGCTGTAGAACGCGCCGAGCGGCTGGCGGATCTCCGGGTTGAGCTGCGGCCTGCGTCCGCGGCCGGAGAGCACGACGCCCTCCTCGCGTAGGCGCGCGAGCACGCTGCGCACCGTGTTGCGACTGACGCCGTATTCGGCGACGAGATCGAGCTCGGAGGGAAAGCGCTGCTCGAAGTCGCCTCGCTGCACGCGGTCGCGGAGATCGTCGAGCAGCTGCGCCCAGAGCGGCACCGCGCTGTCCCTGTCGAGCGTGCCAGCGCGCGTTGCCAGGCTCCTCACCTCACCACTGTACATGGACCATCCCGACATATCCGAGGACGGGTGTCGCCCCGGCATATCGGAGGACGGGTGCCGCCCGGGCATATCGGAGGACGGGTGCCGCCCGGGCATATCGGAGGACGGGTGCCGCCCCGGGCACACCGAAGGACAAATGTTGGTACATTGGTACCTATGATCGCAGGCCGGGTACGATGACGCAAGATACGGCGGTTGCCGCCGAGCGCAGCGGCCTGCGGCGGCTGCTGGCCGAGCCGGCGCGCCCGCGGCGCATCGCCGCCAGGCCGAACGCCTACTGGTACGCGGTGCTCACCGTCTGCATCGGCGCGTTCATGGGCCAGCTCGACGCGAGCATCGTCACGCTCGCGTTCCCGACGCTGGAGCACACATTCCATACGACCGTCGGCGGCGTCCAATGGGTGGGCCTCGCATACCTGCTCACCCTCGTCGCCACACTCACCGCCGTCGGCCGCTACGCGGACATGATCGGCCGCAAGCTCCTCTACACCTACGGGTTCGTCATCTTCATCGTCGGCTCCCTGCTCTGCGGGCTGGCGCCCAGCCTCCCGATCCTGATCGGGATGCGTGTGCTGCAGGCTATCGGCGCGGCGATGCTGCAGGCCAACAGCGTCGCGATCATCGTCGACTCCCTGCCCTCCTCGAAGCTCGGTCGCGGGATCGGCGTGCAGGGCGCCGCACAGGCTCTCGGCCTCGCGCTCGGCCCCGTCGTCGGCGGTCTGCTGATCTCCCTCGGCGGCTGGAGGCTGATCTTCTTCGTCAACGTCCCGGTCGGGATAGTCGCGACGGTGCTCGCATGGCTGCTGATACCGCGCAGCCGGCATCTCGCCGAGCGGGTCGCCTTCGACTGGCTGGGGCTCGCGCTCTTCGCGCCGATCGGGGTGGCGCTCATGCTCGGAATCTCCCTCGGCGCGCAGGCGGGCTGGAGCTCGCCGTTCATCCTCTCGATGTTCGCCGTGGCGGCGCTGCTCACCGTGGCGTTCATCGCCCACGAGCGGCGGACCGTCAACGCGATGATCGACCTGGCGCTGATGAGGATCAAGGCCTTCTGGACCGGCCTCGCCAGCGGCTGGCTGATCTTCCTCGTCATCTTCGGAGTGCTGTTCGTCGTCCCCTACCTCCTGGAGGATGGGATGCACTACTCGACCGCTCGCGCGGGCCTGGAGCTCCTGGCGATGCCGTTCGCGATCGGGATCGCCGCGCCGCTCGCCGGCCGGCTCGCCGAGCGCACCGGCGCCAAGCCGCTGATCCTCGCCGGCATGAGCCTCACCGGAGTCACGCTTGCGCTCACGAGCTTCTACCATCAGAGCCTCCCCGTCTTCATTGCTGAGCTCGTCCTGATCGGAGGGGGCCTCGGGCTCTCGACGGCGCCGAACAACGCCGCGACGATGGGTGCGGTGCCCGCGACCTCCTCGGGGCTCGGCAGCGGCATGCTCAACATGGCTCGCGGCCTCGGCACCGCGGTCGGGCTGGCGCTCACCGGCTTCGTCTTCGCAGCCTTCGGCGGCTCGCACCTCGCCGACTCCGCCTCGGTCGGGCGCGGCTTCCAGTACGCGATGCTGTTCCTCGCCGCGGTAGCGCTCCTCATCGTCCCGCTCTCCCTCGTGCGCGGCAACGGCGCGCTGAGCTCCGACCCCACGGCGCAGGTCGAGTAGCCACGCCGTCCGTCGCGGTCGCGGGCGCGGTAGCGGGCGCGGTCGCGGTCGCGAGGCACCGGGCGCGGTCGCGGTCGCGAGGCACCGGGCGCGGTCGCGGTCGCGAGGCACCGCGCGCGGCCGGCCGGCCGCTCAGAAGATGTGTTCGAGGCGCCAGCCGATGGACCTGACCGGCTCCGTCCGCATCGTGCAGGTCGCGCAGGCTCAGAAGATGTGTTCGAGGCGCCAGCCGATGGACAGGGTGGTGCTCACGGAGCTGGCCGCCCTCGCCGCCGTGCTCGACTTGGGCAGGCCGTCGAGCTGCACGCGCGCAAGCTGCTGGCCGGCGGCGACGCGGGTGTGGGCGCCCGATCGAGAGACCGTGAGCGGCACCTGCAGCCCCGGCCATCCGATCGCCTTCAGCGGCCGCGTGCTGCGCACGACCCCGTGGGCGCCATCGACCGAGTGCAGCGTCAGTACGCGGGTGCCGGCCGGCAGCACGGTGTGCTGTGCGAGCGCCGCAGCAGCCGAGTTGCCGAGTCGCCTCGCGCTGGCGATCGAGGCCGCGATGATTTCCTTGCCCTGCTGGCCTAGCACGACCCCGAGCACTGTGAGGCCATGGCCATCCACCTTGACGCGCTTGGCGAAGACCAGGCAGCCGCCCGCCACCCCGTCGGAGCCGGTCTTCACGCCGACGTAGCCTTCGCTGCCGACCAGCGTGTTGTAGTTGAAGACCCTCCCGGCGACCGGTAGCGTCGCTTCCAACCTGTCGACGAGCGCGGCGAAGGCCCCGTTCGCCATCGCGGCTTCGGCGAGCTTGAGCTGATCGGCCGCGGTCGAGACCGTGCTGTGTTCGAAGCCGCTCGGATCGCTGTACGTGGTCGAGCTCATCCCCAGCGCCTTCGCCTCCGCGTTCATCCGTGCGACGAACGCGGCGACGCTGCCGGCGTCGTGGACGGCGAGCATCGCGGCGATGTTGTTGCCGGACGGCAGCAGCAGGGCCAGGAGCGCCTGCCGCTCGGAGAGCTGCTCGCCCGCCTGGACCGCCACGACCGACTGTTCCACCGAGGCGCGCCTGCGCTCTTCGGCCACGTCTTCTTCGGTCACGGTCATCGTGAAGCCCTTCTGGCCTGCGGAGAGGGGATGTTCGCGCAGCGTCAGGTATGCGGTCATGACCTTCGCCACGCTCGCGATCGGCACCGGCGTCGTGCTGCCCGCAGTGCCGAAGCTGCCGACGCCCTCGACCTCGACGGCCGCCTCGCCTTCGTGCGGCCAGGCGAGCGCGGGCCGCTGACCGGGGATCGTGACGTGCCCGCTCAGCGCGGGGCGAGCACGCAGCGGCGGCACCGTCTCCGTCGCCGCCCGCACGACGATCGCCACGACCACGATCGCGACGAGCACCACGAGCGCAGGCGGACGCCGCCGCCGGCGGTCATGACCCCGCCGCCTGCTCGATTTGCTGCCCGCCATCAGCGCTCTGCTCGCCGCCACGGCCCCGAAGCTATCGCAGCGGGCCCGTCGCCCGTGCCGATGGGACGCCGGTGCGCGCACTCTTGCAGGACGATTCGCATGAGCCGACCGGCTCAGATCTTCGCGGCGGCTCCGCCGCCCTCCCTCCCCAAGCGGTTCACAGGATGCAGCGGCCACTCGGAAGCTCGCGCCGAGCCGGGGTACACTTGGCGTCCACCGTCACGAAAGGAGAAACAGATGGCCCTACGGATCGGCGAGACCGCGCCGGACTTCGAAGCGCAGACGACGGAGGGCCCGATTCGCTTCCATGAGTGGATCGGCGACTCGTGGGCCGTGCTGTTCTCCCACCCCAAGGACTTCACGCCCGTCTGCACCACCGAGCTCGGCTACATGGCCAAGATCAAGCCCGAGTTCGACAAGCGGGGCGTGAAGATCATCGGGCTCTCCGTCGACGCCACCGAGGACCACGAGCGGTGGGCCAAAGACATCGAGGAGACGCAGGGCACCGCGCCCAACTACCCGATCATCGGCGACGCCGACTTCAACGTCGCCAAGCTTTACGGGATGCTGCCGGCGGAGACGGCCGGCGAGGCGGCCGGGCGGACGCCCGTCGACAATCAGACGGTTCGCAATGTGTTCGTGATCTCGCCGCAGAAGAAGATCATGCTGATCCTCGTCTACCCGATGTCCACGGGGCGCAACTGCGACGAGGTGCTGCGCGTGATCGACTCGCTGCAGCTGACCGCCGCCCACCGGGTCTCCACTCCAGCCAACTGGAAGCCGGGTGAGGACGTGATCGTCGGCGGCGCCATCTCCGATGATGAAGCACGGGAGATCTTCGGCGGCTTCGAGGCGCCGAGGCCGTACCTGCGGATCGTGCCTCAACCCCGCTGAGCGCCAGGATCGGCGCCGGGTTCGGCGCAGCTGTCACAATCCATGTGGATGTGAGAGTCGGTGCAGGTGCAGCTACGGTTGTCCAGGAGGTGGGTCGATGGTCCTCAAGCAGTACTACCTCGGGTGTCTGGCGCATGCGTCATACCTGATCGCTGATCAGGCCAGCGGGCGGGCGGCGGTCGTCGATCCGCAGCGTGACGTCGATGAGTACCTCGACGATGCGGCCGCGCTGCGCTGCCGGATCGGCCACGTACTGCTCACCCACTTCCACGCCGACTTCGTGGCCGGCCACCTGGAGCTGCGCGAGCGGGCCGGTGCCGAGATCCATCTCGGCGCCAGGGCGAGCGCGGAGTATCCCTTCACGCCGATGGGCGACGGCGACACCATCCAGCTCGGCGCCGCCGTCCGCCTGGTCACGCTGGAGACCCCGGGCCACTCGCCCGAGTCCATCTCGATCCTCGTCTACGACTCCGAGCGCGAGGGCGCCGATCCGCACGCGGTGCTGACCGGCGACACGCTCTTCATCGGCGATGTGGGTCGCCCCGACCTGCGGGCCTCGCTCGGCTGGAGCGCGCAGGAGCTCGGCGGGATGCTCTACGACTCCCTGCGCGAGAAGATCCTGCCGCTCCCCGATCACACCCTCGTCTATCCGGCGCACGGCGCCGGCTCGCTCTGCGGCAAGAACATCAGCGCCGACACCGTCTCCACGCTCGCGCAGCAGAGGACGCACAACTACGCCCTGCAGCCGATGAGCCGGGAGAGCTTCGTCGAGATCGTGACCGCCGATCAGCCCGACGCGCCGGCCTACTTCACATACGACGCGATCCTGAACACGCGCGAGCGGCAGACGCTGGAGCCCGCGCTGCAGCGGCAGCTGCGACCGCTGGCCCTCCGGGAGCTTCTGGAGCTGGCGGCCGCCCCCGGCGACGGCGACGGCGACGGCGGCGAGCGGGTGCAGGTGCTGGACGCCCGCGACCCCGAAGCCTTCGAGCGGGCGCATCTGCGCGGCAGTCTCAACGTCGGGCTCGGCGGCAGCTATGCCACGTGGTGCGGCACCCTGCTCGACAGCGAGCGGCCGATCGTCCTGATCGCCGAGCCGGGCGCGGAGCGGGAGGCGGCAGTCAGGCTCGGCAGGATCGGCTTCGACTCGGTGGTCGGCTACCTCGACGGCGGCCTGCGGGCGCTGCACCGGGAGAGGCCCGATCTGGTTGAGCGGATCGAGCGGATCGATTGCGGCGAGCTCGCCGGCCGGCTCTCGGGCGAGCATCCGCCCACCGTGATCGACGTGCGGGCTCCGGGTGAGCTTCAGCAGGGGCGGATCGAGGCGGCTCTGAACCTCCCGCTCTCCGAGCTGTCGACCCGCCTGGGCGATCTCGATCCCGCCCACCCGGCGGTGGTGCTCTGTGCGACCGGTTACCGCTCGGCGATCGCGGCGAGCCTGTTGCGGCGGGCGGGCATCGCGAGCGTCGCGGATCTGGCCGGTGGCTATGCCGAGTGGGCCGCCGACCTCGCCGCCCGCGTGGCGTGAGAGACCTCAGCCCCCGCCGGCGCCCGGCGGGTGACGTGCGGACATCGTGATGAAGTCCCGCGCCCACCACGCTTCGAAGAAGATCCCCGGCCCCTGCACCGTCCCGGAGAGCAGCCCGCGACCGTTGGCCGCCGAGGCGAGCCCGCGCTGGGCGGCGGTCGGGTCGTAGGTGGCGAAGATCGGCCAATCCGGGTTGATGTCGAGCTCCATGCCCCGCACCGCGCCGGCGCGCGCCAGCAGCCGCGCCAGCTGGAGGGGATCGAGCGACGGTCCCTGCACGTAGATGAGCGCGCCGTCGCGGGTGATGCCTACCGCGGAGCGCCATTGCTGCTCGACCCCGGCGCCCGAGCACGAGCTGACGCCGCATGTCGCGCCCCACAGCTGCCAGTCGGCGGTGCCCGCGCGCGGGGTCGGGCGGCCGCCGGCGAGGAGCAGGCTCAGGTTCTGGCGCACGGCGCGCACGTGCGGGGTCATCCGCAGCCCGTCGCCCCACGCGCCGAGGGCGACCGTGCCGTCCGCGTAGATGACGAGCGAGGCTGCTCCGGCGCGCAGCGGGTCGATCGTCCGGCCTTCGGCGTAGTAGCCGCCTTCGGCCGCGCTCATCTTGAAGCCCCCGTTGAACGCGGCGACCAGGTATCGCGCGGCCGCCCGCCGGATCGGCGCCGTGTAGCGGTACGGCCCGCCGCCGGGGCTCTCCGAGCCGGAGTAGAGCTTGGCGGAGAGCAGGCGCGTGTCCATCCATGCGATCCCGGCCGGCTGCTGCTGGGAGCCGCCCGGTGGGGTCAGCGTCGTCTCGTAGACGGCGGGCGTGCCGTCCACGCGGCGTCCTGCCGGCCGCCAGACGCCCTGGCCCCGCCGGCCCGCGCCCGCGCCCGCGCCCGCGCCCGCGCCCGCGCCCGCGGAG
>DAHVAB010000066.1 GCA_027314825.1 Solirubrobacterales bacterium | reverse complement strand
GAGCGCCGTGCTTCAGCAACGGCAGTGCCCGGCGGGCGCCGTGCTCCAGCAACGGCAGTGTCCGGCGGCAACGCTGCTCCACCGGGGCCGATGAGATCTCGCTCATGCTGCGCTCGAACCCTGTCCATTCGCCATCACTCACGGTATCCTCGTGGCAGCTGCAGCAAGGTCGCCGACCGGCGGGCGCTGCAGGCGGCCGGGGGAGGGCCCGGGCCGGGATCGGAGGATTGGAGCTCGATGAGACGACCCGCATGTCGCGGGACAGCAGCGCTCGTTGCAGGAACCCTCGCCCTGGCGGGGGTGATCGCGCGCCCCACCACCGACCTCGGCGCCGTCAGGACCGCGAGCGCGGTCACGGCAGCAGGGTCAGCTGCCAGCTCCAGCAGTGGCTCCGCATCCGGATCGCATGGGCAGCCCGCAACCGCGGGCTCCACCCCGGGTCTCAACGCCGGCTCCGCATCCGGATCGCATGGGCAGCCCGCCACCGCGGGCTCCACCTCGGGTCTCAACGCCGGCTCCGCATCCGGATCGCATGGCGGGAGACCCGCTGCCGCCGGCGTCGGCTCGAGCTCGACGCCCACGGAAGGACCGCTGCAGCTCGCCGGCACGAGCGGGGCGAGCACGAACTGGTCCGGCTACGCGGCGACCGGCGCCACGTTCACCGCCGCGAAGGCGACCTGGCGCCAGCCGCCGGCCGACTGCTCGGCGCTCGCCCAGGGCGAAGTCACGCTCGCCGGGTTCTGGGTGGGCCTTGACGGCTACTCCTCAGCGACCGTGGAGCAGATCGGCACCCAGACCGACTGCGAAGGCCCGACGCCCGTCTACTACGCATGGTTTGAGCTGTTCCCGCAGCGGCTGAGACTGCTCTCCGCCGCCTCCCACCCCCTGCACGCCGGCGACCTGATCCACGCCGAAGTCACCCAGAACCGGCTGAGGCTGCAGGACGTGACGGCGGGATGGACCGAGCTCACGCCCTTCTCCTCCGCCACGCTCTCGTTCAGCTCCGCGGAGTGGGTCGCGGAGTCTCCGTCCGGCAGCCTCACCGACTTCGGCTCGATCTCCCTGACCTCCGCGACGGCGAGCACCACGGCGGCCGCCGGCCAGCAGATCGACAGCGGCAGCTGGGCGCTGCACAAGATCGACCTGAGCGGAGGCACGGCAGCGAGCGCGACCGCGGCCACGGGAGCCATCACCGACGGACCCTCCGGCTCTGCCTTCCAGGTGCGCTGGCAGCACGGCTGACCGCCGCGGCTCGCACGCCACCCTCGCACGCCGCTCAGGCGCCGCAGCCTCCCGCACCACGCGCCGCAGCCTCCCGCACCGCGCACGGCTGACCGCCGCGGCTCGCACGCCGCTCACGCACCGCAGCCTCCCGCACCGCGCGCCGCAGCCTCCCGCACCGCGCACGGCAGCCTCCGCACCGCGCGCCGCGCGCCGCAGGCGCAACGCACAGCCGAGCCATGAGCGCGATCCCGGCGGCTCAGCGCAACGGCCACCCATCGGCTCCTCGCCTCAGTGCCAGCGTACCCCGGGCACGACCGCAACGAGCATAACCCCAGGTTATGGATGGCATAGGCGACTGCCATCTACGCAACGCTCCCGGACCGGGCGATCATGACCGTAGCTCCCCCTCCTGCGACACGGAGCCGGAGCAGACGCAATGGGACCAAAGGAGCAAGTGATGAGACCCTCAGCAGCAGCGCTTATTGTCACCGCGATCGCAGTGGCGGTCGGGTCGGTCGTCGCCCTCACCGCGCCCGGCAGCGGGCCGGGCAGCAACGTCGTCGCCCAGAACGAAATGACGAGCATGGGCGTCATGCACGCAGCCACGAGCCAGCAGGCATCGCCGGGCGTGGCGCCCGCGACGGTGAAGCTGCTCGTCAAGGCCGACGACGAGCATGCCAAGAAGGGGCCGGAAGGCACCTGGCACGACGCCTACCTGCCCGCCAACTTCACGGTGAAGGCCGGCCAGCAGGTCACGGTGCACGTCTACAACTACGACGAAGGCAAGCACTCCTTCACCTCGCCGATGATCGGCGTCAACGCCACGATCGCCGCGGGCACTGAAAAGAAGCCGACCGAGACGACCTTCACGTTCGTGGCGCCCACCGAGGCCGGCGAATACGAATGGTTCTGCGACTTCCCCTGCGACCCGTGGGCCATGGAACACAAGGGCTTCATGCGCGGCGAGGTCACGGTCTCCTGATCAGACCCGGCCACAGCGGCCGCCCGCCGCGCGAACCATCCTGAGGTCACATCAACCCCAGGTCCCACTTCCGGAGGGTCCCGAGCGCGAACATCGCCCGGGACCCTCGGAAGCGGACGCCGCGGGACGCCGCGCCGGCAGCGCACCGCAGCGCGAACAACACCGCGGTGCGAGCTCCCTGCCCGATCGCGCTGCAACACCCCTTCGCCGGCTACGCCGCCCCGCCCTCCAGAGCCATCGGAATCTCCGCGACGATCGAGACTCCGTCCTCCTCCCGCGGAGAGACGTGCAGCGAGCCGCCGATCAGCTCGACGTGGGCTCGAGCGCTCATCAGCTCGCGGTGGAGCAGTCGCTGCGGACCGTGCTCGGAGCCGCCGGTCGGCAGGGCAGGCTCGGCGAGATCGCCGGACGGCAGGAGGGACGCCCGCTCACCGCCGGACGGCAGCGCAGGCTCGAGGAGATCGCCGGACGGCAGGAGGGACGCCCGCTCACCGCCGGACGGCAGCGCAGGCTCGGCGAGATCGCCGGGCTGCCAGGCGCCGGTGATGGCGTCACCAGACGCCGGCCCGGCCGCGCCGTCAGACGGCAGACCGGCCTGGCGCGCCTGCGCGACCGCATCCTCCGAGGGCATCCGGGCCTCGAGGAGTATGCGCAGCGACTCCTTGCCCATCTGCAGCCCGGCCTCGATCGAGGAGGCGCTCACCATGGCGTCGAGCAGCGCCTCGATCACCCGGTAGGTGGAGGTCTCCAGCTCGCGCGGCATCCGCTCCGGCAGCCCATCGACCGTGAAGCTCACCCGTCGCCCCGCCTCCGCCTCCGCCTCGGAGATCAGCTGCAGCGCCGAGGCGAGGCCCATCTCGTCCAGCACGCTCGGGCGCAGCGAGCCGGCGATCCGGCGCAGGTCGACGATGCATGACCGCATGTGGCTGCGGACGTCTTCAAGCTGGGTCTTGGTGACCTCCGCGCCCACCCCACGCTCCAGGCTCGCGACCGTGATCAGCGCCGCGGCCATCGCCTGAGCCGCCTCCTCATGCAGCTGCCTTGCGATCCCGCGGCGCTCGCTCTCGTGGCGCTCCAGCACGTGGCTGGCGTTGCGCAACTGATCGCCAAGCCGCCGGCGCATCCGCTCCATCTCACCGTGCAGCACCGCCTGTTCGCGCTCCACACTCAGCAGGCGCTGGTTCTCGCAGGCCACGGCCGCCTGCAGGGCGACCGTTTCGACCATCAGCCGGTCCTCCGGATCGAACCGCCGGGCCGCGCCGGCGCTGACCGTCAGCACTCCGATCGGCGTGCCCCGCGAGACGATCGGCACGCGCATCGTCTCGCCCTCCTGCTCGCCGATCCACACGGCCGGCACATCCTGCAGCTCCACCCTCACCGACGCGGCCTCCGTGCACAGCTGCACGTGCTCGGCCAGCACCCATGCCAGCGAGCCCACGTCGTTGATGTGCGCGAGGTCCAGGCCGGAGCGCAGCAGGCGCTCCTCGCGGCGGCTGTGCACGCGCATCCGGTCGCTGAAGCGGCCGGCGATCGCAGCGACCGATACGAAGATCGCGGAGCGCACGATCAGCGCCAGACCATCGAGCACGTACCCGGCCGAGGCCATCCACACCGCCACCGCGCCGACCGCGACCACAGCGCTCAGCACGCCGGCGCGCAGCCCCAGCTCCAGCGACACGAGCGCCACCGGAATCACGTAGAGCAGGCTGATCGCGTCGCCGGTGCCGGCGCTCACCTCGCGCAACGCGAAGATCACCGCGAAGCTCGCCGCCGCCGCGCCGAGCACAACCATGCGGCGCTCCGGTCCGCGCCGCACCGGCCTGCTCACAGCGGCCAGCAGCCGCGAACGGCGGGCATCCCGGCCGGCTTGCTCGGATCGGCTCATCACGTCCTCTGAGTCAGAATCGATATCGCCCCAGCCGAGCCGGGAAATCCGTGTGATCCACGGATCGCGGGCGCGCAGTATCCCGCTGTCCGCCGTATCTCTGTCTGCGCGCTGAGGATCCTCAGCCTGCTCCTGCCTGGAATCGCTGTCGCTCATCGTGCTCGCAACGCTCACGTGACGCTGCGAGCGCTCGCCGCGAACGCGTCGGCGAGATGCCTGGCATCGGTTGTGAGCGAGCCCTGCCGGTAGACGATGCAGAAGCGGCGCGTGAAGCGCAGCCCGGCGACCTGCACCGCCTCCAAGCGGTCGGCTGGCAGGATCGCCATCCTGGAAAGCGCCGTCGGCAGCCGCATCTCATGGGCCTCCTGCTTGGCGGCGGCGGTCGAGCCGACTTCGCAGGCGGCGTTGAGCGCCGGCAGCCCATGCTCGGCGAGCGTCCGCTCGAGCACGGCGCGCGTATGCGCGCCGGGATCGCGGAGCACGATCGGGGAGGCGATCAGCTCCGCCGGAGAGACCTGCCGCCGGCGCGCCCACGGGTGCGACAGGGGCACTGCGATCACGATCTCGTCCTCCACCAGCTGGCGCATGGCAAGCCCCGGAAGCGCCTCCTCTCTCATGCAGGCGGCAACCGCGAGATCGGCCTGCGCCGCAAGGGCCATCTCCTTCACCACGCTGGAGTTCGCAATCAGCACCTCCACCGCAGCGGCGCTGATCCGCCGCATCCCCACAAGCGCGGGCGCCATCAACAACTCGGCGGCCGTGTGACTGATCGCCAGGCGCACCGTCACGCTGCCCCTGATCACCGATAGCGCCGCCGTCAGATCCTCCGCGTCCGCCAGCAGGCGAGATGCATGCGAGTAGAGCCGCTGGCCAGCCGGCGTCAACGCGACGCCGCGGGCCGAGCGCGTCAACAGCGGCGCTCCGACCAGCTCCTCCAGCGACCGGACCCGCCTGGAGATCGCCGGCTGGGTGAGATGCAGCCGTAGGGCGGCCCTGCCCAGGCTGCCGAGATCCGCGGCCGTGCAGAACGCGCGCAGCTCCTCCAGATGCGGACAGCGCAGCGGCCGCTGCCCGCCCACCACGCTCAGCGGCGGATGGGCGGCCGGCAGCATGCCCGCCGGGACCACGGCCGGGGCGGACGCCGAGGCGGCGGATGCCGCGACTGCTGCCGGGGCCATGCTCATCGCTTGGGAGACGCCTTCGCAGGTTGCATGACTTTCAACTCCGCCGCGGCGCTCCGGCCCCCTCCAGCTGCAAGCGTGCCGTGCAAGATGACAGGCATGGGCGATCGGGCGATCATCGCAGCGAATCCGGACGGCCGGCTGCCGCGCGAGCCTGCGCGGCGGCGTCTTCGCCCTGCATGCGCGGGGTGGCTGCCATCAGGCCGGCTCGTAGGGACAGCTCGGATCGGCGGCGAGATGGTCGCCGGTCACGGCGAACGCCCTCGCCCTGCTGCCGCCGCAGACTTCGCGATACTCGCAGCGCCCGCACTTGCCGCGCAGGGCATCCGGGTCGCGGAGCTCCCGGAACAGCGGCGATTCCCTGTAGATCGCGACCGGATCCTCATCGCAGACGTTGCCGGCCGCCAGCGGCAGGAAGCCGGAGGGCATCACATCCCCCGTGTGGGAGATGAACATGAAGCCGCACCCGTCGCCGATGCCCTTGCCGAGCCCCGGGCGGTCGAGCCCGTCGGCGAAGCGGAAGCCGGCACCGGCGCTCTGCCCGCGCAGCCGGCGCAGAATCCTGCGGTACTGCGGCGCGGCGGTCGCCTTGATGTCGAAGGGGACCGTGCCGGAAAGCTCGGCGAGCCATTGGAGTGTCTGCTCGTGGCGTTCGGCGTCGAGCATCGCAAGGCGAGCCCCGCGCCCGACCGGGACCAGGAAGAAGACCGACCACTGCACGACATCCCAGAGCTGCAACAGCGGCACGAGCCGCGGCAGCTGATCGACGTTCTGCGCACAGACGGTCGTGTTCACCTGGATCGGCAGGCCCTCGGCCCGCGCGCTCTGCATGCCGGCGATCGTCCGCATGAAGGAGCCGCCGAACCCCCGGAAGCGATCGTGAACATCCGGCCCGGCGCCATCCACGCTGAAGGCCACCCGGCGGATCCCCGCCTCGCGCGCCCGGCGCATCCGCTTGCGCGTGGCGAGCGCGGTCGCGGTCGGCGTCAAGGAGACGCGCAGACCCCGCGCATCGGCATGCGCGGCAAGCTCGAAGACGTCGCGGCGCATCAGCGGGTCACCACCCGTCAGCACCAGGATCGGGCGGGTCTGAAAGCGGGCGAGCGCGTCGATCAGCCGCCGCGCCTGATCGGTGTCGAGCTCGCGCGGATCACGCCTGGGCTGCGCATCGGCGCGGCAGTGGGCACACGCATATGCGCAGGCGCGCGTCACCTCCCATGCGATCGTGAACGGCGCCGCATCCAGGTCCAGCGCCTGCAGCCGCGCGTCGCGCTCCCCACGCGCAAGATGCGCCTGATGGGCGAGGCTGCTCGCCTTCCCTGGCTTGCGATCTCCCATCCCGGGGCGCCCATGCATGACCGAGCGACCCTAGACGCAGCGCGAATCGCGGGTATCCGTAGAGATTGCGGAGCGGCAGTACGTAGAAACGGCCCACCGACGGGACGGCACACGCGATGAGCGGCTCCCCCGAGCGGGCGGACCTGCACGCCCGGCAGGTGAGCGCACCCGCCCATCAGGGGAGCGCCCCGGCCCGTCAGCCGAGCGCACCCGCCCGCCAGGCGGGCGCCCGCGCGCTGCGAGCCGGCTCGGCCGACTCCGACGCGGCGCCCGCCGCCGCCGAGCCGCTGCTGGTCCGCGCGCTGCGCGGCGAGCCGGTGGAGCGCGTCCCCGTCTGGTTCATGCGCCAGGCGGGGCGGTGCCTGCCCGAGTACCGGGCGCTCAGGCGCAGCTCCACGCTCCTGCAGATCTGCCGCGCCCCGGAGCTGGCCGCGGAGGTCACCGCCCAACCCGTGCGCCGGCTCGGCGTGGACGCGGCGATCCTCTTCTCCGATATCACCGTGCCGCTCGCCGCGGTCGGCGTGGCGCTGGAGATCGTCCCCGGCGTGGGGCCCGTCATCGAGCGGCCGATCAGATCCGAGGCGGACCTCGCCCGGCTGCGCAGCCTGCACGCGGAGGCCGACGCGCCCTATCTCGCAGAGGCGGTCGCGCTCGCCGCAGCCTCCCTCGAGGTTCCCGTGATCGGGTTCGCCGGGGGGCCGTTCACGCTCGCCAGCTACCTGATCGAGGGTGGCCCATCCAAGACGCACGCCCTCACCCGCCGCATGATGTACGCGCAGCCGGAGCTGTGGCTGCGCCTGCTCGACCGTCTCGCGCAGATCGCGATCGCCTCGCTCACGAGCCAGGTGCAGGCCGGCGCCGCCGCGGTCCAGGTCTTCGAGAGCTGGGCGGGCGCCCTGGACCCCGACACCTACCGGCTGCTCGTGCTGCCCGCGACAGAACGGATCTTCGACGCGATCGCCGGGCTGGGCGTGCCGCGCATCATCTTCGGGGTCGGCACCGGCGAGCTGCTCACCGCGATGGCGGACACCGGAGCGGAGGCCGTCGGCATCGACTGGCATGTGCCGCTCTCCCGCGCGAGGGCACGGCTCGGTCCGGACGTCGCGGTTCAGGGCAACCTCGACCCGGCCGCCTGCCTGGCCCCCTGGGAGGCCCTGCGGCCGCGCGTGGACGCCGTGCTCGACGGCGGCGGCGGGCGCGGGCACGTTTTCAACCTCGGCCACGGCGTCCTGCCCGAGACCGATCCGCAGACGCTGCGGCGGATCGTCGAGCACATCCACGAGCGCAGCCAACGACCGGCGGCAGACGCCGCGCCCGCGCGGCCGGACGCCCACCCCGGGCGGGAGCGCGAGGATGACTGAGAGCGGCGGCCGGCCCGCGACCGGCGTGCTGCTGATGGCCTACGGCACGCCCGCGGGCCCAGATGAGATCGAGGCCTACTACACCCACATCCGCCGCGGCCGCCCGCCGGACCCCTGCCAGCTGCGCGAGCTGAGCGGCCGCTACGCGGCGATCGGAGGCACCTCCCCTCTGCTCGCGATCTGCGAAGCGCAGGCGGCCGGCCTGCAGCGGGCGCTCGATGCCGCGGCCGGGCCGGGCGCGTTCTCGGTCAGGCTCGCAATGAAGCATGCCGACCCGTTCATCGAGCGCACGGCGCAGGGCATGATCGACGACGGACTGAGCCGGGCGGTCGGCCTGGTGCTCGCGCCGCACCGCTCCGTCCTCTCCATCGACCAATACATCGAACGGGCCAAGGCGGCGGCGGGCCGGATCGAGCTCTGCTTCATCGAGAGCTGGCACCTGCTCGACGCATACCTCGACCTGCTCACCGCCCGCGTCAACGACGCGATCGCCGCGCTGCCCGCCGGCGCAGCCGATGCAACAGAGGTCATCTTCACCGCCCACAGCCTGCCGGAGCGAATCCTCGCCTGGGATGACCCCTACCCCGAGCAGCTGCGTCAGACCGCGGACGCGGTCGCCGCGCGCGCCGGCCTCCGCAGCCACTCGCTCGCATGGCAGAGCGCGGGACGCACGAGAGAGCGGTGGCTCGGGCCGGACCTCGCAACGGCCCTATGCAGCCTCGCAGACGCGGGGCGCGAGGGCGTGATCGTCGCTCCGGCCGGCTTCACCGCCGATCACCTCGAGATCCTCTACGACCTCGACATCGAATGCCGCGATCTGGCGATCGGCCTCGGCCTCCGCTTCGCCCGCACCGAGTCGCTGAACGCCGATCCCGCGCTGATGGACGGTCTCGCCGGGCTGGTGCTCTCAGCGGCGGACGCGCAGCCGACCCGGACTGACGGTCCGCAGCCGACCCAGACTGACGCGCCGCCGACGCACACGCACGCGCAGCCGACCCGAACTGACGGTCCGCAGCCGACCCGGACGCACACGCACCCGATCCAGACGGACGCCCGGCCGTGACCGCGGAGCGCCACGTGGCGGTGATCGGCGGCGGGATCGCCGGCCTCAGCGCCGCGGACGCGCTGCTCTGCGCGAACGCCGACCGCCGCGACCCCGCGACACCGCTGCGGGTGACCCTCTTGGAGGGCAGCGATCGGCTCGGCGGCAAGATCCGCACCGAGACGATCGCGGGACAGCCGATCGACGTGGGCGCCGAGTCCCTGCTGATGAGCACGCCCGGGGCAGCCGAGCGGTGCGGGCGGCTCGGCCTGCGCGATCAGCTGATCGCCCCGCTCAGCGCAGCGACCTGCATCTGGACCGGCGGCCGCCTGCGGCCACTCCCGCCGGGGATCCTCGCAGGAATGCCGGACGGCGTGGGCCCTGCGCTGCGCTCCCGGATCCTCACCCCCGCGGGGATCGCAAGGGCCGCCCTCGACCTGGTGGCACCTGCGCAGGCGAGCGACTCCGAGCGCACCATCGCGGAGATCGTCGGCGGCAGGCTCGGCCGCCAGGTGCTCGAACGGATCGTCGACCCGCTGATCGGAACCATCTACGCCGCCGGCTGCGAGGAGCTCTCCGCCGCGGCGAGCATGCCGCAGCCGACGGGGACGCTGCGGCGGCAGCCGGCCTGGCTGGCGCGGCACGCCGGGAGGGCGGAGAACTCCCC
>DAHVAB010000065.1 GCA_027314825.1 Solirubrobacterales bacterium | reverse complement strand
TGTGGTTGGGCAAGGCCAGGCGCAGGCGCGGCCGCCCCCGCGGGGGCCGGGCCGGCGAGGGGGCCGGCGGCGCCGCGGGCACGGGCGGCCGCGAGGGCGCCGGCGACGACGAGGCCGCTGGGGACGGCAAGGGTGCAGGGGACGGCGGGGGTGCCGGCCGCCGCGCGGGAGCCTCCGAGCGGATCAAGGCTCCGGTCGGCGACTACGAGGACGAGGCGGGCAACGTGCTGAGCCTGAGGGGCTCGCTGACCGCGAAGGCGCGAAGGGAGTACTCCGACACCCTCGCCGGCGCCGGATCGCGTCCGGCCGACACGCCCGAGGATCGCGCCCAGCGCGCCCTGGAGATGCTCTTCGAGCGGCTGGCCGTCCGCTGGGAGATCGCGGGCGCGCCGATCGAGGGTCAGCGCGAGCTGCTGCAGCGCTACCGCTTCGCCTCCAGCGAGGAGCGGGCGTCGGTGCGGCGGGCGCTGCGCGAGCACTGCGAGGAGCGCTTTCCCGACGTCGAAGTGCCCTGAGGCGCCGGCCGGTCGAGCTCCCCGGATCCCTCGATCCAGGGGCGGTCCCGGATTCCGCGTCTGCGAGCGTGCATCCGCATCGGGGCGCTAGTCGAGCAGCTCCAGCCCTGGGCCCCCGGACCCTCCCGCCGCGGTGAATGAAGCGGTCGCCCTGCTCAGCACGAACTCGATCCGCTCGCCGCTCTCGCAGCTGACCTCGACGCGCCTGCCGCCGTCGCGGACCGCGACGATCACGACCGTCTCGCTCTGGCCGCCAAAGTGCCTGATTCGCGCCCGCGCGCCGGGGCGCGGGATCTGGCGGGTGGGCCACATGACAGCCGTGATCCTACGGGCCAACACCAACGCATGGGAGCCTCACGATCGGTAGCGTGCGGACGGTGAGACGCACCAAGATCGTAGCCACGATCGGGCCCGCCTCCAGGGAGCCGAGCACGCTGCTGGCGATGGTGCGGGCGGGCATGGATGTCGCGCGCCTGAACTACTCGCACGGCACGCTCGCCGAGCACGCGGAGACCGTTCGGCGGGTGCGCTCGGCGGCCGGGGAGGCGGGACGGCCGGTCGCGATCCTGCAGGACCTGCCCGGCCCCAAGCTGCGGATCGGGCCGCTGCGGGACGACCTGGTCGAGCTCAAGCCGGGCGACCGGGTGACGTTCTCCTGCGGGGTCGAGGAGATCGGCGACAACCAGCGGATGTCGATCTCCTGGGTCGGGCTGGCGAGCGCGCTGCACGAGGGCTCGATCGTCTACCTCGCCGACGGCTCGGTGCGGCTGCGGGTGAAGGCCGCCGACCCGGCCCGCTGCGAGGTCGACGCGGAGGTGGAGGTGGGCGGCTCGGTCGCCTCCCGGCAGGGCCTGAACGTGCCCGGGCCGGTCGACGAGCTGCCGGCTGTGCCGGAGGAGGATCTCGCGCTGCTGGCCCATGGCGAGTCGATCGGCGTCGACATGGTCGCGCTCTCCTTCGTGCGCAGCCCGCAGGACATCGAGTTCGTCCGCCGCCACACACGCCTGCCCCTGATCGCCAAGATGGAGAAGCCGCAGGCCGTCGAACACGCCCATGAGATCCTGAAGGCCGCTGACTGCGTGATGGTCGCGCGCGGCGACCTGGGGATCGAGCTGCCGATCGAGCGCGTGCCGATCGAGCAGAAGCGGCTCCTGGAGCTGGCCGGCCGGCTCGCCCGCCCGGCGATCACCGCCACTCAGATGCTCGACTCGATGGTCAGATCCTCCCGGCCGACCCGGGCGGAGGTGGCGGACGTGGCGAACGCGATCCTGGACGGCACCGACGCCGTGATGCTCTCCCAGGAGACGGCGATCGGCGCCTACCCGGTCGAGGCGATCGCGATGATGGCGGCGGTGGCCGAGCAGGCTGAGGCGATCGCGCCATATGAGCGCTGGAACGCCGAGCGCGTGCTGCGAACAGACGCCGACCCCGCCTACACGCTCGCCCACACCCTGTGCCTGGCGGCCCGCGAGCTGAGCCTCGACGCGCTGGTGGTGCCCACCCTCTCTGGCCGCTCAGCCCGCCTGGTCTCAGCCCACCGGCCGACCGTGCCGATCTACGCTCTCTCGCCGGGGCACGAGACGGTGCGCCGGTGCGGGCTGATGTGGGGGGTGCGGGCGGCCTCCATGCGCCGCCACGAGACGACAGAGGCTCTGATCGCGGACGCCGCCCGGCGCGTGGTCGAGCTCGGCTGGTGCAGGCCCGGTCAGCGGGTCGGGATCACGGCGGGGCTGCCGAGCGGTCGGCCGGGGACCACCAGCCTGGTTCAGATCCAGGTTCTCTAGGCCGCGCCGACGCCTGCCCGGCCGTAGAAGTCGGCCCTAGGCCGCGCCGACGCCTGCCCGGCCGTAGAAGTCGGCCCTAGGCCGCGCCGACGCCTGCCCGGCCGTAGAGGTCGGCCCTAGGCCGTGCCGACGCCTGCCCGGCCGTAGAAGTCGGCCTCTTCGCGGCCGAGCTCGGTGACCGGATCGTCGCCGTACATCCACTCCCTGGCGATCCGGTGCCAGTTCGCCGTGGCGCCGAGCTGTGAGAGGACGGCGAGGGTGAGCATCTCCATGCGGCGCCCGAAGAGGTGCTCCGGGCGCATGTCCTGATGGCGCATCTCGCGGAAGTGGGTGGAGCGGGGGTCGGAGCTTTCGATCATCACCTGGGTGGCGATCTCCGGCCGGAGCTCCAGCGGTTCATCGGCGGTCGTGTACCACCAGATCGCATCCTCGATGTAGGCGAGCAGATGATCGGGATCGACCCGCTCCGGGTTGGGCAGGAATCCCGACTTGGCGAGCAGGGCGTGCAGGGCGGCCGAGTCGTGCTCGCAGACGGCACGTTGGGCGGCCAGCTCCAGCTCCACCGCGGGAGCGTCCATCCGCTTGAAGAGGCCGAAGTCCAGGAACGCGATCCGCCCGTCTGCGAGCAGCAGGAAGTTGCCGGGATGGGGGTCGCCGGAGAACTGCCGGTGGCGGTAGAGGCAGCCGAGGAAGAAGCGGAAGACGATCTCTCCGATCCGATCGCGCTGCGGCTTCTCATAGCCCTTGAGCTCCTCGAAGCCGACTCCGCGGATCAGCTCGGAGACGAGCACCCGCTCGCGGGAGAGCTCGGAGTAGACCTCCGGGATCACGATGAACGGGTGGCCGCGGTAGATCCGTGCCAGCGAGCGCTGGTTTGAGGCCTCCAGCTCGTAGTCGAGCTCCTCGACGATCCGCGTCCGGACCTCGGCGGCGATCGCTTTGACATCGAGCTGCGGCGTCATCCGCTTCATCAGCCGCATGATCATGTCCAGGTTCTGCATGTCCGCCCGCACTGCGGCCGCGACGCCGGGGTACTGGACCTTGACCGCCACCTCGCGGCCATCCTCGCGCAGCCGCGCCCTGTAGACCTGGCCGATGGAGGCGGCGGCGATCGGCTCCTCCTGGAAGTCCTCGAAGATGTCTGAGAGCCGCTCGCCGAGCTCCTCCTCGATCACCCGGCGCATCTGCTTGAAGGAGACGGTGGGCGCCGCGTCGCGCAGCTTGGCAAGCTCGCGCTGGAACTCCGCCCTGAACTCCTCGGGCACGAAGCCGACGTCGAGGAAGGACATCACCTGCCCGATCTTCATCGCGGCGCCCTTCATCGTCCCGAGCACGCCGACTATCTGCTTGGCCGTCTCCAGCTGGCGCCGCGCGAGCGCGTCCGCGGCGCCCTGCTCATCGCGGGTCATGTTGGCGGCCCGGGTTCCGAACTGCTTGACCGCCTCGGTCGCGGCCAGCCGGCCTACCGTCGCGGTGCGGCGGACTCGCGATGTTGGAATTTTCTCAGAGCCAGCCACACACTGAATCCTAGAGCCGAAGCGCCTCCGGGGCGCCTGTGGGGAACCTGCAAGATCCCTCCGGGCGCCTCCGGGACGCCTCCGAAACGCCTCAGGGACCCCGCAGCTCAGCGCAGCTGCACCTGCGAGCCCGGCACGATGTCGTCTGCGCCGTCGGGCCAGCGCACCCACGCCTTGCCGCCGCCGTCGTAGTCGGTGCACATCAGCACCAGCGTCGCGCTGCGTCCGAGGGCCGTGCAGGGCGCCGAGCCCTCCGGATCGAGCCCGCGCCACACGCGGATGAACGGGTTCTGCTCCCACTCCTGGCCGACTGTGCTCGGATCGGTGTGGCCCGGGTGGATCGCGGTCCGGGGGGCCAGCCCCATCAGCACGTCCATGATCGAGCTCTTCAGAGCGGCATAGGTGGTGTGGCCGGGCGCGTGCACCCCGCCGACCGACCCCTTGAAGAGGGTGTCGCCGGTGAACACGGCCGCCTGCCCGCCGACGGCGCCAGCCGGACCCTCGGCCGCCGCGCCGGCATCGCCCCCGGCTCCGGCATCGCCCTCGGCTCCGGCATCGCCCTCGGCTCTGGCATCGCCCCCGGCTCCGGCAGCCTCGCGGCGCGCTGCGGCCACCTGCGCCGGCGCGCCGATCAGGAAGGAGAGCATCCCGGCCGTGTGGCCAGGCGTGTGCAGGGCGTGGACCACCAGCGAGCCGACCGTGAGCTCCTCGCCCGGCTCGATCGCGCCGATCGCATCCTCGCCGCCGGCGATCAGCGCGCGCTCCAGTGGATGGGCGAGCACCTGCAGCGAGGGCCAGCGCTCGCGCAGCGCGCCCATCTCGCTGATGTGGTCGTGATGGTGGTGGGTGAGCAGCAGGTGGCTCGGCTGCACTCCCAGGCGTTCCGCGGCGGCGATCAGCGGCTCCACCGGAGCGCCCGCATCCACAAGCAGTGCCGCCCCCTCGCCATCCGCCACCAGATAGGCGTTGGACAGGAACTGCGGGCTCATCGAGCGCTCGATCAGCATCGCCCCATCCTCGCACTTCGCGCCTCCGCCCGCCGCTGGGGCGTTCCCGTGCCCGTCGACCCCTCGCCCGCCGGCCGCCGGAGCGTTCCCGTGCCCGTCGACCTCTCGTCCGGGCGAGGCTCTCGCCTACACTCTCCGTATGGCGCTGATCCACACCTGCTACCGGATCACCGACATCGACCGTGCGGTCGCCTTCTACGAGGCGCTCGGGTTCCAGGAGACCGGCCGGGTCCCGATCCGCGACGAGGCGATCAACGTGTTCATGAACCAGCCGGGCGACGGGGACATGCCGCGCCTGGAGCTGACCTACAACTTCGGCGTCGACTCCTACGAGATCGGCACGGGCTACGGGCACATCGCCCTCTCTGTGGCGGATCTGGAGGAGACGCTGCACAGGCTCGCCGAGCAGGGGATAGAGCCGGAGCGCCCGCCATACCGGATCCGCGAGGGCGGCTCGCGGCTCTGCTTCGTCCGCGACCCGGACGGGTACAGGATCGAGCTGATCGAGACCCGATGAGGGCGCAGGGGAAGGGCATGAGCGCGCGCGGGAAGATGGCATGAGCGAGCACGGGAAAGTCGCCAAGAACCTCGAGCGCTTCGCGCAGGCGGTCGCCTCCCACGACCGCGAGAACCCGACTCATACGGCGTGGGGGATCGGCCTGGCGCACTTCGACATGGAGCGGCTCGGCTTCGAGGAGGGCGAGGAGATCATCCCCGGGATCACGATCCAGGCCGACGGCGGGGTGAGCGGCAACTTCCGGGTGCTCTGCGACGGCCAGCACGATGAGGCTCTCTCCGAGGCCGAGGAGGAGGTCGTCAACGCGGTCTCCACCCAGCAGGTCGGAGCGCCGCCGCTTCACGGCTGAGCAGCGGCACACGCTCGGGCACGGCCGCGTTCAGCGGGCGACGGCGTCGGCGGGCATGCCCGCCCGCTCGAGGATGGCTGCGAGCAGCCGCTCGATCGTCGGGCACTCGATGCCGTGGCGCGCGGCGGCGCGAAGCACGGACCCGGGGATCGCGTCGACCTCGGGCGTGCGCCCGGCTGCGATATCGCGCTGCATCGAGCTGCCGAGCGTGGCGTGCGCGGCTGTGAGCTCCTGCACCGCCTGGGCCGGCTGCAGGCTGGCGCCCTCCGCGACCGCGACGGCGCAGCCCTCTTCGATCGCGCCGATCAGCTCGGCGCGCAGCTCCGGGGTGGACCGGATCGGCCCCAGCGGCATGTCGTATGCGCTCGTCGTGCAGGCCAGCGCGTTCAGGCGCACGAGCTTGCTCCAGAGAAGCTGCGCCTCGGAGTCGAGCATCTTCACCGGTACTCGCGCATGTTCGAGCGTCGCCGCGAGCTCCTGCACAGCGCGGCCGGGCGCACGCGGACCGGCGAGATCGACCCTGAGAAATGGGCTCGTGTGATTGACGACTCCCGGCTCCGGCCTGTCCGCCTCCACCCTGATCGAGCCGGCGAGCACCGTGTCAGGCTCGAAGCGCGCGCGAAGCGCTTGAAGGTGATCGAGCCCGTTCAGCAGAGGCACCACCAGCTCCGGCCTCGCCTTCACTCGCCTCAGCGCCTCCTCCAGGCCGAGCGCCTTCGTCGCGACGATCAGCACGTCGACCGGCTCTCCCAGCTCGGTCACCGCTTCAGGATGCACCGTCAGCTCGCCGAAGCGCACGCTGCTCACCCTCAATCCTCGCTTCACGATCGTCTGCGCCGTCCGCTCCGTCGCGACGAGGGTCACCGACTCGCCGGCGGCGTCGAGGGCAGCCGCGAGCAGCCCGCCGACGCCCCCGGGGCCAAGGATCGCGATCTTCATCTCGCCTCCCTCGTCGCAGCTCGCGGGCTCGTCGCGCCTCTTCCGCTCGTCGCGCATCGTCCGCTCGCAGCGCCTCTTCCGCTCATCGCGGCGCTCCGCCAAGCTCACGCTCCATCACACGGGCGCCCCGATCAGCGCGCCTGGGTTCATGACTCCAGCCGGATCGACGGCCGCCTTCGCCCCTTCCAGGGCGGCGGCGAAGAGGTCTGGCCGCTGGCGGTCGTACCACGGCCGATGGTCTCGCCCGACCGCGTGGTGGTGGGTGATCGTGCCCCCCTCCGCCAGCAGCACGTCTGAGACGGCGCGCTTGATCTCATCCCACTGCTCGATCTCCTCCCCCCTCCTGCCCGGGGCCAGGACCGTGAAGTACAGAGCGGCGCCGTCGGGGTAGACGTGCGTCAGCCTGCACGTGACGCGCGCCTGTCCGCGCTGCGAGCCGCACTCCGCGCCCGTCACCTCGCTCACCGCCCGCCTGGCCGCGCTCATCGTCTCCGCATAGAAGCTTGAGAAGCGCTCCCAGGTGATCGCCGTCTCAAAGGTCTCGGTGATGACGCCCATCGCGACGAGGGTGTCCCTCAGGTAGGGAGCGCGGATGAACGCCTCCCGCCAGCTGCTCAGCGCCCCGCCAGCTCGCTCATCGCCGTTCTCTGCTCCCCGCCGCTGCACGGAGTCCCACTGCCAGCCGTGGGAGGCGCAGATGCTCAGCGCCCGGTCGATCGCGGCGTCGACGGGGTGCTCGAAGGACTCGAAGCCCAGCATCAGAGTGGCGTTCCTGCCGTCGCCCGCCCCGTTCAGAGCCGCCTCCGCCGCGTCGAGGAGCCGGCAGTTGCTCGGGTGAAGGCCCGACTGGGCGATCTCCCTCACGCATTCTGCGCCTCGCGTCCATCCGTCGAGCCGCACCGCGGCCTGGGCGCGGTGGGTGGGGCGTCGCTGCACCCTCACCCAGGCGCTCGTGAGCACTCCGAGGATGCCCTCGGAGCCGATCAGCATCCGATCTGGGCTCGGGCCCGCCCCGGAGCCGGGCAGGCGTCTCGACTGCCACGCTCCCGATGGGGTGATCGCCCGCACCGACTCGACGAGGTCGTCGATATGGGTCGCGAGCGTTGCAAAGTGCCCGCCCGCCCGCGTCGCGATCCAGCCGCCCAGCGTCGAGAGCTCGAAGGACTGCGGGAAGTGGCGCAGCGTCAGCCCGTGCTCAGACAGCTCCCGTTCGAGCGCCGGCCCGCTCGCGCCCGCCTGGATCTCGGCCGCCCGGGAGACCTCGTCCACCTGCAGCACCGCACCCATCTCGCGAAGGTCGATCGAGATCGCGCCGTTGCAGCGTGCCGGCACGCGCGGCTCGACGCCGCCGACGACGCTCGTGCCTCCGCCGTAGGGGATCGCCGCGACGCCCTCTGCGCAGCACCACTCGAGCAGCGATTCGACATCGCGCTCCTCGCGCGGCGTTGCGACGAAGTCGGGAGCGTGCTCGAAGTGGCCGCGGAGCCCGCGGACGACATCCCGGTAGGACTTGCCGAGCGCATGGGAGGCACGCGCGTGAGCGTCCGTCAGGCAGATCGGCGCGAGCGCGCGCGGCGGCGTCACGCGCGGCGCCGGCAGGCTCGCGCGCTCCAGCGGCACGGGCTGCTCGACATCGATGCTGCCAAGCCCGAGGTAGCCCGATATCGCCTCCGCCTGCGCGCGCAGCTGCGCCGGCGAGGGCTGCTCGTCCTCATAGCCCCACCCCCAGTGCTTGCGCCGCCGCTCGCTCATCGCGGCGCCGAGTCTATTGGCGGGCCGCGCCGGCGCGGGCGGTCGTGCTCGGGTCGGCATGCGCTCTGCCGCGTCCGGCCGGCGCGCATCCGGCCGCGCGGCGGCGCCGGGCGCGGATGCGTGGTCACAGCGGCGCAACATGTGCGAGACACCGTGCGCCGCGGGGGCACTAGCCTTCTGGGTGATGCAGCAGCGCGAGACCGAGACCGAGACCGAGACCGAGACCGAGACCGAGACCGAGACCGAGACCGAGGCGGGCGCCGAGCGCCGCATGCCGCCGTGGCCCGAGGTCCTGGCCCGCGGTCCCTGGCCGGTGGCGCAGGTGCGGGCACGGTGGAGCAGCGAGCACTTCGAGCCCTCGCCGGAGAACGCCCGGGCGGCCGACGAGGCGATCGCGCGCCTGCGCGAGCGGGGATCGCCCAGCCACGACGGGCTGGCCGCCCGCCTCGTCGATTTCAGCGCCGACGAGCAGGGGATAGACCTCACGCTGCAGCCGCTGCGCTGGGCGCTGCGGCTCGTCGAGGGCGACGCCTCCCACAGCGTCGCCGCGCTGTGCGTGATCCGCGCGGCCGACGGCCGCTGGCTGGCGGGAAGGCGGGCCGCCTGGCTCTCATCCTGGGCCGGCCGCTGGGCGCTCGGCGCCGGCGGGGCGGTGGATGTCGGCGAGACGCCGGCGCAGACGCTGACCCGGGAGCTCGCGGAGGAGTGGTCGGTCACCCCCGAGCGGGTGCGCGCGGAGGCGCTCGTGCGGCTGGCGAGCGGCATGGTGATGTTCGTGGGCCAGGCATGGCTGCCCGACGGCGCCGAGGTCACCCCCGACCACGAGCACGACGCGCACGCCTGGTGGCCGGCCGATGTGGAGCGGTGGCCGCAGGAGGCGACCGAGCCGCTGAAGATGACGGCGCGCTGGCTCTCCCAGTGAGCGGGACCGGCGACCCGGTCGATCGCGTCCGCCGGCGCCTGGCCGCCGAGGCCGAGCGCGCCCCGACGGCAGCGCAGGCGCAGGGGCGGGAGCCCGCCGCCGAGCGGGATGTCCGCCCGCCCGCCTACGTGTGGCTGCAGTGGCTCTCGCTGTGCCATTCGTGCATCTACCTGGCGCTGCTCGTCTGCGCGTTCGGCATCGGCAGCCCGCAGCCGGCGACATTCGTCCTGGGGCTGAGCCATGGACTGCTGTGGATATTCATGTCCATGGCCTGCATCGCCGCCGCCCGCGCGCGGATCGTGCCGTTGCGCCTCGCGGTCGCTGTGGCGGTGCTGGGGGGGATCGGGCCGCTGTTCGGAACCTACGAGTTCTGGCGGCGGCGGCG
>DAHVAB010000064.1 GCA_027314825.1 Solirubrobacterales bacterium | reverse complement strand
GGGCCTACCAGACGGGAGCCTACGTCTACGCCTCCCCCGCCGTCACCAACGCCCCCGGCCTCGGCCCCACCGTCTACGAGGGCTCCTACGACGGCAACCTCTACGCGATCAACGCCCGTACCGGCCAGGTCCGCTGGCAGCACAGAGCGGACGGCAAGATCTCCGGCTCCGCGACCATCATCGGCAAAGTGCTCTACTACTCCGATCTCGGCAGCTACAGCACCACCGGCCTGAACACCACGACCGGCAAGGTCGTCTACTCGATCCGCCAGGGCGCCTTCGACCCGGGGATCAGCGACGGCCACCTGCTCTTCCTCAGCGGCTACAACATCCTCTACGCCATGGAACCGCTCGCCGACCATCCGGCCTCATCCTCCGCGACGTCGACGAGCAGGCACGCCGCCAAGGCTCAGAGCAGACCCAAGACGCCCTGAAGCGAGAAGACCGCCCTCACCGCCACCACCCCCGGCGCGTGAGCCGAGACGAGCGTCCACCCGCCCTGGCCGCGGCTCACGCTCGCGCTGCCAGCCACCACATCCCAATACGGCGTGTAGTGCACCCGCACCAGGAACCTTCCCGACGAGCGTGCGCGCAGCCGGAAGCCGTCGTGGCTCATCCCCGTCAGCCGCCCCGGCCCTTGCGCCAACGGCCGGGCGCCGAGCACCCTGTAGACCTGCCAGCGGGCGCTGCGCAACACCTCTTCCAGGAACGGCGGGTGCTGCTCGATCAGCCGGGCCTCACCACGAGCCGAGCCGTCCAGCGGCACGTCCGGCAGCGCCACATAGGAGACGGCGTTGCGATCCAGCCAGGCTCTATAGACCGCCGGCGCGAGCGGATCGGCTTCGATCGACCGGTTGTAGCGCTTGGCCAGCTGACGCTCCCAGCCGCCGGCCAGCTCCACATACGGCGCGAGCAGCGCAGCCGCCCAATGAGACCTGGTGAACGGCACCTCGATCCGCACCGGCCCATGCTCGTGGCCCGCCAGGAAGCGCCTCAGCGGCGCGTAGAACGCAGGCTGCGTCGAGCGATCCCCCATCACGACCTCGGTCTGGGTCACCGGGCCCCACGCCACCCAGAAGGCGAACCCGACCAGGACCGCTGCGACCAGCACGTGCGGCCTGCGACCCGGCCACAACAGCCGTGCGATGCGCTGAGGGCCAGCGCTCGCCGCCACCGCCTGCTCCTCCTCCCCGGCGCGCTCGTCCGCCAGCGTGCAGAGCAGCAGCGGACCGGCCAGCAGCACCGCGTAACGGGCGATGTTGCTGCCCATCGGCGTATGCACGAGGGCGAGGCAGTTGGCCGCCACGAAGATCCAGCCGCCGACGGCAAGCAGCCGCTGCCCGCGAGGCAGCGCCCAGAGGAACGCGAGCGCGACTGCCGTCGAGGCCACGAACGACAGGAACGGATAGGGCTCATATCCGCCATCCGGAAAGAGCCCCTCACGCGGCAGCACCACCACCCGCACGGCCGCGATCGGCACCGCCCCCGGCAGCAGCCGGCGACGCGCGATCACATGCGTGAACGCCGCCATCGCGAGCAGCAGGCCCGCGACCGGACTGCTCGCCGCACTGCACGCCGCCAGGAGTGCCGCCAGGGCCAACGCCGGTCGACCTGGGCGACCCGTTCCACCCGGGGAACGCATCAGCGCCAGCACGGCGCCGAGCGCGAAGCTCACCCCGAGCGCGAAGGTCAGCCTCCCGATCCACAGATCGCCGGCCGCGGCCAGCGCGAACCAGATCGCCGCCGCAGTGCCGCCCGCGCCGTAGCCGACCCTCGCGATGCGTCCGAACACCACCGCCGAAGCGAGCGCGGCCAGGGCTCCGACCATCCGCACGCCGAGCAGCGCGGCCAGCGGCAGATAGAGGAGGCTGTAGCCGGGGATGTAATGCCCTGAGTACCAGTTGTTGTCCCAGACGAGCATGCCGAGGCGCGAGAACAGCCCGACCCTGTAGACCTGCGCCGCCAGGTCGGGCGTCCTCGGCGCGAGAGCCAGCCACGCGCCGATCGCGATCACGGCCACGACGACCTCGAACGGCAGGCCCGCGATGGCGCGCCGCGTCGGCTGCTGGCGCTGCTGCGGCAGCGACGCGGTGAGAGTGTCCGCCGGCACCGGGCCAGTATGGCGCCACCCCGCCCCGAGCGGCCGCACAACCAGGCCAGCAAGCCGCCCGACGGCCAAGGCCCTCTCCAGCCGCGCCGGGGCAGGAGCTGCCGGCAGGCCGCGGAGAGCAGCGCCCGGGATCCGGCTGGCTACCAACTCACCAGATCCCGGCGCGCCCGCTGGCGATGGCATGCCAGCGCCGCGGAGCTCTCACCCCCCGAAACAAGCCGGCGGCGCGTAAGTAGCGTCGCCGCCGAGCGATCTCGCAGATAATGCGCTGCGATGCGCCACCCGAAACCCACGCGGGCGTCCGTCGCGGCCGCGCTCGCCGCTCTCATCGCCGCGTTCGCGATCGCCGGCTGCGGCACCAGCCAGCCACCGCCCGTGGCCAAAGACGAACTCGCCGCGGCCAAGACCTTCCCCTACTACACCACCTACTGGGTCGGTCCGAGCTTCCGCGGCCATCCCGTGACCGGCGCCGACGGAACAGCAAGCTACCGGCCCTCCTTCGGGGACTCGATCTACTACGGCGACTGTCTACACGGCAAGAGCCTGCTCGGCGCAGGAGGCTGCGTGCTGCCGCTGCAAATCACCACCGCGATCTACGCGCTGCGCTCGAACTCGATCCTCGGCAGCCAGCACAACGTCCTCATCCGCGGCGTCCCCGCCGCCGTCTACGAAGAAGGCCGCGCCCTGGAGCTCTACACCGGCCGCCTGGCGATCGACATCTTCTCGGCCAACTACAGCGAGGCTCGCGCCGCAGCCAGGCTGCTGCGCCCGCTCAACCATCGCGGCTCCGACGCCGGCCCGCTGCCGCCCCCCGTATTCTGCCCAGTCCTCTACGGCCCGGAGACCAAGGCCGTCGAGATCGCCATGTCAGAACTGCCGGGACGGGCCTGCCAGCAGGCCGCCGGCGCGCTGGCCCAGCAGGAAGCGCTCGAAGAAGGGCAGACCCCGGAACCGATCTCCTGAGCGGCACGCCGTCGCTCAGCCGCCACCGGCCGCCCCGCTCGCCTGCGCGGCCAGCGGCCGGCCGATCTCCCTGCGGATGCTCAGGAACGCGATCGTGCCGATCACCGAGGGCACCCACAGCGCGATCACCCGGTAGGTGAGCACCGCGGCCAGCACGAGGCTCGCCGGATGCACCCCGAACAGCACGAGCATCGCCACCAGCCCACCTTCCACGGCGACGAACCCGCCGGGGATCGGCAGCGAGTTGGCCAACATCCCGACCAGGTAGGCCATCGCGACCGCCCAGAACGACGGCGTGCGCCCGTAGGCGATCAGGCATGCGTAGAGCACGAGCGTGTCGAACAGCCAGTAGCCGAGGCCGCCGAGCAGGCGCGGATCGCCCCGACGCAGCAGCCGCAGGGCGTCGAAGACCCCGTCGCTGAGAGCATTCAGCGCGAACGCGACGCGGCGATGGCTCTCCGCATCGCGCGCCGCCCGCGCCTTCGCCCAGGTCGCGATCGCGACCGTCGCGAGGATCGTCGCCGCGGCGACCGCAGCCGGCAACAGGGTCAGCAGCGGATTCGTCGACCCGGGCAGGAGGCCCAGCCACATCGGCACCCCGATCACCACCACCGCCACCACGTTCACGGCGCTCGTCAACACGAACAGGAGCACCGAGCGGCGCGCGACATGCTCGCCGGATATCCCCTTCGTGCGCAGCACCCAGGCTCCCAGCACGATCCCCCCGAGGCCGCTCACCGACACGACCGCGTTCACCGCCAGCTCCGCGAGCGAGAGCCGCGTGCTCAGATGGCCTCCCAACCTGCCGAACACGAGCACGAACAGCACCACATACCCGGCACAGGAGAGCAGCTCCAGGCCGACCGCCGCCAGCACCCAGAGCACCTCCGCATCCCCCATCTTGTCGAGCACCACGCGCAGGCTCGGGACCGCGAACAGAAGCGCCACGACCAGGCCGCAGAAGACGGTCAGCAGGATCAGGCTGTTGCGCAGCGAGCGCGTCTGAGCGGCCATGCCGGCCTCGTCGGCGCTCTCACGCTCGACGTCGCCAGCATCCTCACCGGCGCGAGCGCCCTCCGCGGCTCCACCACGCTCCGCGGAGCGGTCGTGCTCGGCTGAAAACCTGCTCATCGGGTTGAGCATGACACGCACGGGGGCGCCGCCCCTCCTGCGATCCGGCTCAGCCGCCGCCGCGGATGCTCGCCCCGTCGCGGACGCTCGTGCCGCCGCGGATGCTCGCGCCGCCGCGATGCCTGAGGCACAGGCGCCGGTACCGGGCCGGCGAGAGGCCGTAGCGGCCACGAAACGCCCTCGCGAAATGACTGGCGTGCCGGTAGCCCACCAGCCGAGCGACCGTAGCCACCGGCACGGCCGGCTGCTCGACGAGCAACTGCGCGGCCACGGTCATCCTCACCTCCAGCAGATCCTCCCTGAACGTGCTCCCGCCGAACGCCAGGTAGGCCCGCTGCAGCTGCCTTGGCGAGCTGGCCAGCGCGCGGGCGAGAACAGGCAGCGTCAACGGGCTGCGATAGTGGCGCTCGATCACGGCGCGCGCCATCCGGTGCAGCTGCCGCTGCTCGGCGAGCGTGGAGTCCTTCATTCCCGCTCATCCGACGAGACCCCCGATCGGGGACGCGGTCCGCAGGCGCGCTCAGCACCTCAGCCGGCGTAGCGGACAGCCACTCGCTCGGCCTGCGCCCCGTAGGCCCCGCCGAAGAGCGCCGCATGCACGAGCAGCGGCAGCAATTGCCAGAGCCCAACGCGCTCACGCCAGCCCTCCGCCAGCGGCACCGCCTCCTCATAGGCGGCGAGCACCCGTGCCGGCGGTGCTCCGAACAGCTGCAGCATCGCGAGGTCCACCTCCCGGTGCCCACCGTAGGCGGTCGGGTCGATCAGCCACGGCCTTCCGTCGCGGCCCGCCAGGACGTTGCCCGACCAGAGGTCTCCATGCAACCGCGCGGGCGGCTCCGCCGGTCCCGCCAGCGAGTCGATCCGCTCACACACCTTCACCACCGCGCGCTCTCCCCCCTGCGACACCGCGCCGCTGGCGCGCGCCGCCCGCAGCGCCGGGATCAGCCTGCGCTGCGCATAGAACGACGGCCAGTCCGCCAGCGGATCGTTCGGCAACGACAGCGAGCCGACCGTCGCATGCGACTCCTCGCTGCGCGCCGAGGATTCCCACTCCCCGAAGCGAGGGGCGCCGGCCGCATGCATCAACGCCAGCCCCCGGCCCAGCTCCTCGGCGCCGGCCGCATCGAGGCTCCCCTGCTCGATCCACTCCAGCGCCAGATAGTCACCTCCGAGCGCCACCACGTTCGGAACCTGCAACGTCCCCGGCTCGGCCAGCCATCTGAGCGACGCCGCCTCGCGCCGGTACTCGCCCGGCTCGACATCACGGCGGCTCTTCACGAATGCCGTGCCGCCATCGGGCATCCTCACACGCCAGGCTTCATTGATGTCGCCGCCGCCGACCCTCACGGCGTCGCTCGCGCCCGGCGGGAAGCTCACCGGCGAGCCTCGCGCCGGCCGGCGCGCACCACGATACGCCGGATGATGGATGCCGCGACCGCCGGCGGGAGGCTCACTGCGCCGCGCCCTCACCAAGGCCGAGATCGGCCAGCAGGCCCAGGCAGCTGCGCTGCACCATATCCAGCACCCTCTCGAATCCTTCCGGCCCGCCATAGTACGGGTCCGGCACGTCGAGCTCCCCATCGACCACGGCCGGGTCGAACTCGCGCAGCATCCGCACCCTCGCCGCCGCCCGGTCGTCCGGAGCGATCCTGAGAAGCTCGCGCCGATTCGCGCCATCCATCGCCACCAGCAGGTCGAACTCCCGGAAATCCCGGGCTCTCACCTGACGCGCGGTGCCGCACAACGCGACCCCGCGCAAGCGGGCCGCCTCCGCGGCCCGCTCAACAGGTCCCTCCCCGACATGCCATCCGCCCGTGCCGGCGCTCTCGACGCGCACCGTCTCCGTCAGGCCGCGCTCAGCGACAAGCTTTCTCATCACCGCCTCCGCCGTCGGCGAGCGGCAGATGTTGCCCAGGCAGACGAACAGGATCGACGTGCGCGATGCGGGGGCTGCGCCCGTCAGCGCTCCGCCTCCTCGCCCAGCTCCAGCACCGCCAGGAACGCCTCCTGGGGAACCTCGATCCTCCCCACCTGCTTCATCCGCCTCTTGCCCTCCTTCTGCTTGGCGAGCAGCTTGCGCTTGCGGGTGATGTCCCCGCCATAGCACTTCGCCGTCACATCCTTGCGATAGGCCTTCACCGTCTCCCTGGCGATGACGTGCGAGCCGATCGCCGCCTGGATCGGGACGTCATACTGCTGGCGGGGAATCCGCTTGCGCAGCCGCTCGGTCAGCGTGCGTCCAACGTCATAGGCCTTCTCCCTATGCACGATCATCGACAGCGCGTCGACCGGATCGCCCGCCAGCAGCACGTCGAGCTTCACAAGCTCCGCCGGCTTCGCGCCGTCCAGCTCATAGTCGAGCGAGGCATACCCCTTGGTCCGCGACTTCAGCTGATCGAAGAAGTCGAGCACCACTTCGGCCAGCGGCAGCTCATAGGTGAGCTGGACCCGTTCCGGGGAGAGATAGTGCATCCCGGCCGGCGTGGCGCGGCGCTCCTGGCAGAGCTCCATGATCGCGCCGATGTACTGCGCAGGCGTGACGATCGACGCCTTGATGATCGGCTCCTCTATCTCCAGGATCGAGCCGGGGTCGGGCATGTCGGAGGGGTTATGGACCTCCAGCTGCTCGCCGTTTGCAAGTCTCACATGAAAGCTGACCGACGGCATCGTGGCCAGCAGCTCCAGGTCGTGCTCGCGCTCAAGCCGCTCCCTGACGATGTCCATGTGCAGCAGTCCGAGAAAGCCGCAGCGAAAGCCGAAGCCGAGCGCGTCGGAGGTCTCCGGCTCAAAGGAGAGGGCCGCGTCGTTGAGCGAGAGCTTCTCCAGCGCGTCGCGCAGATCGGGGTAGCGGTCGGAGTCGATCGGGAAGAGGCCGCAGAACACCATCGGCTTGACCTCCCGGTATCCGGGCAGCGGCTCGGCCGCGTGGGGCCTGCCTTTGAGGTGGGTCGTCAGCGTGTCTCCCACCCGCAGCTGGGTCACATCCTTGATCCCTGTGATCAGGTAGCCGACCTCGCCGGCCGAAAGCCGATCCACCGGCAGCATCGCGGGCGTGAACACGCCGATGTTGTCGATCTCCGCCCTCGTGCCGGCCGCCATCGCGACGATCGGCTCGCCCTTGCGGAACACTCCATCCACGACCCTTATATACGCGATCACACCCCGGTACTGGTCGAACTCCGAGTCGAAGATGAGCGCCCTTGGCGGCGCCTTGGGATCCCCCGACGGCGGCGGCACCCGCTCGATCAGCTCCTGCAGCACGCGCGCCACGCCCTCGCCGGTCTTGCCGGATATCTGCAGGATCGCATCCTGCGGCTCGCCGATCAGCTCTGCGACTTCGCCGGCCACCCGCTCAGGCTCCGCACCCGGCAGGTCGATCTTGTTCAAGCACGGGATCAGCTCCAGGCCCGCATCCACGGCGAGATAGGTGTTCGCCACCGTCTGCGCCTCCACCCCCTGGGAGGCATCCACCACCAGCAGCGCGCCCTCACATGCCGCCAGCGACCTCGACACCTCGTAGGTGAAGTCGACATGCCCGGGCGTGTCGATCAGATGCAGCTGGTAGGTCTCGCCGTCCCCGGCATGAAACAGCACCCGCACCGCCTGCGCCTTGATCGTGATTCCCCGCTCGCGCTCCAGATCCATCGAGTCGAGCAGCTGCGCGCGCATCGCGCGCTTCTCGACGGTGTCGGTCAGCTCAAGGATCCGGTCGGCGAGCGTCGACTTGCCGTGGTCGATGTGGGCGATGATCGAGAAGTTCCTGATGTGAGACTGATCCATCGGCGCAAGACTCTAGACGCGCCGGCGCTCAGGCCCGGCGCAGGCGGGCCACGATCAGACTGCGCACCTGGTGAGCCTCCGGCACGCGCATCGCGAAGACGGCCCGCGCATACACGTAGACGCCGGCCAGCCCGGCGCCGCCGACGCTCACGATCTGGGCCGCAAGCGAGCCTCCGAAGAGAGCGTTCAGCAGATTCCACGCCCCCCAGGAGACCGCGCCCAGCAGCGCTGAGGCGAGCAGGATCCGAGCCGTGATCATCGTCGTCTGCGCGCCGTCCAGCCGTCCGTTGAAGCCTCGGCGCAGCCGCTGGAAGAGGAACCCGAGCATCAGCACGTTCGCGATCACGGTGCCGATTAGCAGGCCGGCGATCCCGAGCGGCTGATACAACGCGATCGAGACGACCACGTCGACGGCGATGTTCACCGCCGCGATCTTCGTCGGTATCCACGGTCGCTGAACCGCGAAGAAGGTCCTGGTCAGCAGCAGGTTGAGGCCCGCGAACGGCAGCGCGAAGGCGAACCAGAAGAGCGCGATCGAGACGAGGTGCGTCGAGACCGCGTTGAAGGCCCCCCGTTCGAAGACCAGGCGCGTGATCGGCGTGGCCAGCACGATCATGAACACCGCAGCCGGAATCAGCAGCAGATTGATCTGGCGCATGCCGATCCCGATCGCCCTGCGCATCCCGTGGACGTCCCGCCGGGCCGCCATCCTGCTCAGGGTCGGAAACAGCACCGTAGCGACGGCCACCGAGAACATCCCCTGGGGCAGCATGTAGATGCGAAACGCCTTTTCGATCGCGCTCGGAGCTTCCCTGCTCACCAGCGTGCCGAACACCGAATTGATCAACTGGTCGAGGTTGATGATCCCCAGCCCGATCGTGACCGGCAGCATCAGCAGGAAGATCCGCCTGATCCGAGGGTCGTGCCAGTCGATGTGGAAGTGGAACCTGAAGTCGATGCGCCGCAGCGCCGCGAAGGCCATCGCCATCTGCACCATCGTGGCGACGAGCCACGCGATCGCGTATGCGTAAAGCTGTTCGCCACCTTCGTGGCCACCATGGAAGTGAGGGCGCAGCACCAGCAGCAGGAGGATGATCACGATGTTCCACACCGCGGGGGCGATCGCGGGGATCGTGAAATGTTCGTAGGACTGCAGCACCCCCACCACCAGGCCGGTGACGCCGAGCAGCATCACGACCGGGAAGAGCACCTGGGAGAGCCCGACGGTCAGATCGTTCAGATACGGCGTGAAGGTCGGCCCCGTGAACAGCGGCATGATCACGCCCGCCAGCAGGATGAAGATCGCCGTCAGCGCGCCGAGGACGATCGTCATGATCCACAGCAGGTTCGAGGCGAGCATGAACGCCTCCCGGCGCCGGCGCTGCTCAAGCATTTCCGTAAACACCGGCACGAAGGCCGCCGAGAGGGCCGCGCTGGCGAACAGGTTGCTCAGCAGGTTCGGGATCTGGCTCGCGAGCGTGAACGCCGACATCGGGCCACGCGTCCCGAACAGGCCGGCGGTGAGGATTTCCCGGCCGAGGCCGGCCACGCGCGAGATCGCGGTGCCGATCGAGAAGATCGCCGTATTCCGCGCGACCCGGCCGCCGCCATCACCACCCAGAACGTGGCCAGCATCCGCGAGGCCATGCGCAGGCCGTACTGGCGGCGGTAGATGAGGAGGAGGGGCATGGCGATGAGGTCCGCGAAGATGAAGGCGACGACGCCGCCGAAGCTGATGCCGCCCT
>DAHVAB010000063.1 GCA_027314825.1 Solirubrobacterales bacterium | reverse complement strand
CTGGATCGCTGCGTGGGCCGGGATCGCCGGCGGCGGCGACGCGATCCTCGTGCCGGAGCGGGAGTTCGAGATCGAAGAGGTCTGCGAGCACCTGCGCAGCCGGCACCGGCGCGGGCGCAACTTCTCGATCGTCGTCGCCGCCGAGGGGGCCAGGCCGCGCGGCGGCACGCTGCAGACGGTGCGCGAGCCAGGTCAGACCGACGCGTTCGGCCACGAGCGGCTCGGCGGGATCGGCGTCACCCTGGAGCGGGAGATCGAGTCCCGCACCGGCTTCGAGACCCGTGTCACGATCCTCGGCCACGTGCAGCGGGGCGGCCGGCCGACCGCATACGACCGCGTCCTCGCCACACGGCTCGGCATCGCCGCGATCGACGCCGCCGGCGCGGGTCGCTCCGGGATCATGGTCGGACTGCGCGGGACCGAGATCGTGGAGGTCGACCTGGCGAGCGCGCTCGCCGCGCCCAAGCTGCTCGACCCAGCCCTCTACGAGACCGCGGCGGTCTTCTTCGGGTGAGCCCGGGCGGCGGTGCTCACCGGCCGGCGCGGGTGCTGGGTCGGGCCCCGCTACGAGCCCGCGCTCAGCGGCGACGCGGGCGGCGGGTCGGGCCCCGCTACGAGCCCGCGCTCAGCGGCGGCGCGGACGCCGGGTCGGGCCGCGCTACGAGCCCGCGCTCACCGGCGACGCGGACGCCGGGTCGGGCCGCGGACGCGCGTGGTGCCAGGCGAGCCCCTCCCGGATGAGCGAAGGTCCGCCCATGCTGAGCGCGACAGCGATCTCGACCCCCTGCAGGATCAGGCCGTAGGCGAGCGCCTGCTCCGCATTCACGCCGAAGCCGGCGAGCACCGCGATGCAGGCAGCCTGAAAGACGGCGATGTTCGAAGGCGTCACGGGAATGATCGCCGTGATGTTCACCGCCACCAGCACCGCCGCGGCGGCGGCGACCGGGGCGTGGGGGTGCAGGTTCACCGCCAGCAGCGTCGTGTAGCAGACTCCCAGCTGCAGGCCCCAAGCGGTGAGCTGGGCGAGCGCCGCATGCGCGAACCTGCCGGGACGTCGCAGCACCGTCAGGCCGATTCGTGCACGCGCGGTCTGCGCCGCCAGCCAGTCGACGAGGCGCCGAAGCGGCGCCGACCCGCTCCGGGACGCGCGCGCGAGCGCCGCCGGAGCGACCAGCAGCAGGCCCACCAGGCCGATCGGGAGCAGCACGCTTCCAGCCGATATGGCCAGGACGCTGTGAGATCCGGTCCCGCCCGCGACGGCGATGACCGAGAGGATCGTCAGCGCCGTCACGTTCAGCAGCGTCTGCACGACCAGGGTGCCGGCCACGAGGGCGAGATAGTCGCCGGTGGAGCCGAGCCGCCGGGCGAGCACCCAGGCTCGAAGCACCTCGCCGACGCGGCCCGGCGTCACCGAGGAGGTCGCCATCCCGATCAGGAGCGCCCTCGTGACAGCGAGGCGGCTGACCGCCGCGCCGGGCAGCGCGGCGCGCACGCCGACGAACCATGCCTCGCCGCGGGCGATGAAGGCGGCAGCCATGAGGGCCAGCGCCACGAGCACCCATCCGAGCTGCACGGATGCCAGCGCGTGGCCGAGCGCGTGCAGGTTGATCGTCGAGAGCGCGACCGCGAGCAGCGCGCCGATCACGACCAGCGAGACGCCCGCGCCGAGCGCTCGCCGGCGGCGATGGCGCCCCGTTTGCCCGTCAGACGCCGCGCCGTGCCCCGGCGCATGCCCGAGCTGCGACGCTGCGTCCACCTTCCAGGCTCACACCCGCGAGAGGCTGGGCCCGCGCCCGTCGCCGTCGATGTCGTGAGGGCCATGCATGTGTGAGAGATCGTAGAAGGAGCCGAGCTTCACGCCGATCCGACGACGGCCGAGGCTCTCGCCGTCTGACGCCGCACGGCCGCGCGTCGAGAGCCACATCGCCGTCGGCCGGACGCAGAGCCCATCCCGTCCCGCGACGATCACCCTCATCGACCGCTCCTCCAGAGGTTATGGGTGCGCATCCCGTGCCGGCGCGCCAGCCGCGGGCGCCGCACATGGCGGTCCTGGACGTCGATCGCGCAGCGATAGTGCTCCCGCAGGGCGTCTGTCGCCCCCGACCAGGTGGCCCCCTGGACGGCGCGGCGCCCCTCCGCGCCCATCGCGTGGCGACGCTCCCCGTCTCTGAGCAGGTCGCCCACGGCGTCGATCACCGCACCGGGCCGGCCAGGGTCGTACAGGATGCCGTCGCGACCGTCCACCACCAGCTCCGCTCCGACCGGCGTGGCCGGCGCGACCACCGGCAGGCCCGCGGCGTGCGCCTCCAGGATCACCAGGCCCAGGGTCTCGCTCTCCGAGGCGGAGACGAAGATGTCCGCGGCCGCATAGACCCCGGCCAGCTCAGCCGGGCCGAGCAGCCCCAGGAAGGTGGTCGGCGTTCCCGCGAACTCCGCTTCCAGGTCGGCGCGAAGCGGGCCGTCGCCGGCGATCGCGAGCGCCACATCCGGCAGCTGCTCGACCAGCGACCGCAGCCTCCCGATCTGCTTCTCCTTCGCCAGGCGGCCCACATAGAGAAGCAGGACCCGCTCCGGCCGTCCGTCGGCAAGCCGCTCACGACACCGCGCGATCTCCTCCGGTCCGGGCCGCTGCGCGTCGACGCCGTAGGGCCACAGGCGCAGGCGCTGCACGCCCCGCTCCCGCAGGATCTGAAGCGTGGCCTGCGAGGTGCAGAGGTTCACGCAGGCCCGATTGTGGAGCATCCGCAAGTACGACCAGCCGAACCCTTCCAGGAACGGCATCCCATAGGAGGCCGCGTACATCGGCAGGTGGGCATGGTAGGAGGCGACCAGCGGCGTGCCGGTGCGGCGGGCGTGACGGACCGCGCCGGCGGCCAGCAGCACGGGGTTGACGGCGTGGATCACGTCGGGGCGGAAGGACTCCAGCATCCGCCCCATCGCGGGCTGCGGCAGCGAGACGCGCTTCGGCGGGTAGCCGGCACCGTCCGGGTAGAGGGGCAACGGCAGCGCCCGCATGCCCGCAACCGCCGCTCCGGCATACCGTGGCGGCGCGCCGTGCGGTGCGATCACGAGCACCTCCTCGCCGCGGCGCTGCAGCTCCTCCAGGGTCCGCTGCAGCCTCCTGACCACGCCGTCGACGGCAGGCAAGAACACCTCTGTCACCAGCGCGATGCGCATGGTGCGGCAGCTTACATCGCGGCGTTCGCGTCAGGGGAGCCATGCTCGTCCAGCAGCTCCGAGCGCCCATCCGGGTGACCGGTGAACCAAACCTCACGGTCGGGATCGGCGCCCGCGATCGTCCGCACGGTGCACGCCTTGCCCCACAGCGTGGCTATCTCCACGAGCGTCCCGCGCGCGTACTCCGAGTCCAGCCCGACCCCGTCATGGCGGTGGGCCAGCAGCAGCTCGCCCCTGCCGCGGAAGTCCGCATCCACGACCTCGATCACCGGGATCTGCAGGCTCGCGTGGCGGCGCACCAGCACCTCGCGAATCTCATCCGCCTCGCGGGAGGAGACGCGGATCAGCCGCGGGTCGCGCGCGCTGCGCTCGAAGGCGTAGAGCCGGCAGCGCTCACACACACGGGGAGTGAGGAACTCCCGCAGCAGCGCCGCGTCGTCGTAGTCGCGCAGCACTTCGCGCACGCGCAGCCAGGGGTCCACCTCGCCGGCCCAGCTCCAGCGCTCGCGGTCCTCGTCGTCCGCATCGGCAGCGATCCGCATGATCTCGCGAATCAGCTCCCCCCCGAGGCTGTACGGGTTCACCTCACCGTGGCGGGGCGCCACCACCGACGCGTTCAGCTGCTCGTACTCCCAATACTGCCCTGCCGCCAGGAACAGCCGCTGACATATCTCCTGGTGGGCGATGACCGCAGCTCCCTCGTTGAGGATCTTGGTGCGCATCTGCGGCAGGAAATAGCCCTGCTCGGATCGCACGATCGACATCACGTCACGCTGCCAGTCCTCCAGGCCGCGAGCGTTGGCCTCGATGAAGCCGAGCAGGTCCCGCGCAGGCTCGCGCGGGAAGCGGCGGCGCATCTGCCGGCGCTCCTCGCGCAGCCGCTCACGCTCGGCGGCCACCTCCGCTTCGAAGAGCTCGTCGTAGCGCCGCGGGCGGTACTCGGGCTCACCGGCGGGCGCCCGCCGCAACAGCTGCGCCTGCGGCTGATGAACCGCGATCGCATGGGCCGCGTCGAGGAAGTCCTCGACCCGATCGCGGCCGTGTGCACCCATGTACTCCGCGATCCGATCGGCGGCCGAGAGCACCCGCGGCATGATCTGGCGATCGACCCCGCCCAGCCAGCGGTTCTCCTCGAAGACGTGGGCATGACCGAGGCAGTGCGCGATCACCAGGGTCTGCGCGACCAGGCTGTTGCCCTCCATCAGATACGCATGAACAGGGCGGGTGTTGAAGATCAGCTCGTATATCCGCCCCTGGCCGGCCCGGTAGCGCCCGTACTCCGACTCGAACTGCGCGCCCCAGCGAGCGCTGGAGTAACGGGCCGGCAGGCCGTTGGCCGCCGCGAAGTACACCTCCTCGGGCGCGACGAGGTGAAAGACGATCTCCTGCGTGTGCAGGCCGAGCTCGGTTGCCGCGATCTGCTGGCAGCGCTGCTCGACCTCGCGCAGGTCGGCGACGGTGTAGGAGCTCACCTGAGCGCCGCCTCGACCTCGTCGGCCGCGAAGAGCCGCTTCAGCGCCGGCCAGAGATCACGGTCCTCCTCAGCGCAGGCGAAGACGAACCCGTCCAGGTCGGCTGCCCGCTCGGCGTAGAAGCCCGAGAGCTTGTAGGACCCGCGCCCCCACGGCGCGCCCCTCCTGTACGGATCGACCTCCAGGTAGCCGACGAGCGCGCAGAAGCGCGTCATTCGTTCGACCAGCTGCAGGGTACGCGCATTGTCGGCGGTGAAGTTGTCGCCGTCGGAGACGTGCAGCACGTACACGTTCCAGTCCTCGGCGGGGTACCTCTCCCGCTGGATCCGCTCGATCTCCTCGAAGGCGGAGGAGACCCTCGTGCCGCCAGACTCCGTGCGACTGAAGAACTCCTCCTCGACGACCTCACGGGCGTCGGTGGTGTGCGCTATGAAGACCGTCTCGGTCTGCTCGTACCGGCGGCGCAGGAACTGCACGCACCAGTAGAAGAAGAGGCGCGCCATCCGCTTGCGGTCCGCTTCCATCGACCCGGAGACGTCCATCGCCAGGAAGATCACCGCCTTGTGCCTTGGGATCGGCGCCTCACGGTAGGAGAGGTATCGCAGGTCGGGCTTCTCGATCCCGCCGAGATGCACGCGGCCCTCGCGCGCGTTGCGGGCGAGGTTCTCGCGCAGCGTCGCCTTCTTGTCCACCTGCGGGCCGTGACGCGCGATATCGTCGAAGAGCACGTGCTGTGCCTGCGTGTCGGCGGCCTGCTTGGGCTTCAGCCGCGGCAGCCGCAACTCGCTGAAGAGCATCTCCTCGACCTCGTCCATGTCCAACCACACCTCGTAGAGCTCCTCCCCCGGCTGAAGGCCCGCATCGCCGGGGGCGGCCCTGCCTCCGGGCGGGCCGATCACATCGCCCGGCCCAGCCTCCCCCTGGCCGACGCCCTTCTCCAGGTCGCGATCGAGGATGAACCGCCAGTGGCGCGTCCCCTTCACCGGAACCCTGATCCGCTTCTCCGGGCCGGCGGCGATGATGTCCTCCTCGCCGATCCGCCCGCGCAGCTGCTCGGTGATCTTCCTGCGCAGCCGCTCGCGATGGTGCAGCGAGTCGCGCCTTCCATCATCGTGCGGCAATCCCGAGCCGCTCACCACCGGCATCTGTCAGCCGTCCTTGGCCGATAGGCATACCCGCGACCGGCACCCCGCGCGCCGCCTAGCACCCGCATCGCCGAGCCGCCCTCACCGGTTCATCAGCTGCCCGACATAGTCGAGCAGGTCGCGCGCGGAGTGCTCGTTGTAGCCGCGCTCCTCGATCAGTATCTTCATCACCTCGTTGAGGCGCATCGCCTGCTCCCTGTCAGGGTTGGTCTTCGACAGGGTCACCTGGACGATGTCCTTGAGCTGGTCGAAGAGGTACTCCTCTATTCCTCCGGCCAGCGTCGTATCCGTCTCATAGGTCAGCGGGCGCTCGCCGCGGCGCAGCGCGATCCCGATCCGCATCAGCACGCCCTGGCGGAAGGTGTCCTTCGCCGACTCCGGCACGGCCGGGCGGACCTTCTCCTCGATCGCGCGCATCAGCCTCTCGTCAGGCTCGCTGTCCTCCCCGGTGATCGGATCCTTGGTGGGCGTGCCCTCGCAGTAGGCCTCCACGTTGGTCAGGTAGTTCTCCAGCAGCCGCTGCGCGTGCTCCGCGAAGGCGGGAACGAACGCCTTGCGGACCTCCTCCTTCAGACGCCGGTCGATCTCCTTGCGAGCATCCACCACGAAGGCGGCCAACCGCTCGCGCGTCTCCCTCGGTGCCTCCAGCCGGTCGATGTGCTCCTTCAGAGCTATGAGCGCCATCACCGGCGTCAGGTACTTGCCGGTATGGTGCTCCTCCCCGGCCTTTCGCGCGGCACCGGAGAGCACGTCCACGATCGCGCGCGGACCGAGGCCGCTCATCCCCTCGTGCTCGGCGGCACGCTTGACCTCCGGGATCTGCGCCAGCTTGAAGTCGCCCACCTCCTCGCCGTCGTAGAGCTTCATCTTCTCGGTGAGACCGAGCCCCGGATGCTCCTTCAGGCGCGATAGCACCGCGACCATCGCGGCCGCCCGCAGCGCGTAGGGGGCGATGTGCAGGTCGGTGCGCGCCCCGCGCGCGGTCAGCAGCTTGCTGTAGATCCGCTCCTCGTCTGAGACCCTCACGTTGTAGGGAACGGGAATGGCGACGAGACGGTCCTTCAGAGCCTCATTCTTCTGATCGGCCATGAACGAGCGGAACTCGGCCTCGTTGGTGTGCGCGATGATCACCGTGTCGGAGTCGATGTAGCCGAACTTGGCAACCTTGAACTGCTTCTCCTGGGCCATCGTCAGGAACAGGTTGCGGAATTCCGCGGGGTTCTTGAAGAACTCGACGGCCTCGAAGATCCCGCGGTTGCACTTGGAGAACTCACCGGCCCAATCGAGCGCGAGCGGGTGGGAGTCGGAGCCGTAGGTCTCGATCGCCTTGAAGTCGAGGCCCCCGGTGAGCTGCTCGACGCTCATCGACTTCGGATCCCCCGGCTCGAAGGTGCCGATCCCGACGCGGCGCGCCTCCGAGAAGCCGATCCGCTCGATCGGGAAGTTCAGGAAGTCCCCTCCCAGCTCATGATCCAGGCGCCAGCGGCACACCGGGCACAGCTGCCCCTCCACGGCAACCCCGGTGTGCTCGCGCGCCTGGCCGCGCAGCTTCTCCGGGACCAGGTGCAGCGGCTCCTCGTGCATCGGGCAGCCCTGCAGTGCGTAGACGGCTCCGTCGTCGCTCTCGCTCCAGGCCTCCAGTCCGCGCTTGAGCATCGAGGCAACCGAGCTCTTCGCGCCACCGGGCGGGCCCCAGAGCAACAGGATCCGCCTGCGCGTCTCATGTCCCTGGGCGGCCGTCTCAAAGTAGCCGACCACCCGCTCCAGCGGGACGTCCAGCCCGTACAGCTCGCCGGAGAAGAAGTCGAACGATCTCTCCCCGGCGTGCGCGCCCTCGTGCCAGCCCGCCGCCACGATCATGTCATAGACCCGCTGGTGAGCCGATGCGGCGATCGTCGGCCGCACCGCCACCCGGTCTATGTACTCGTTGAGCGGGATGACCTCGGCGCGCTGCGCGGGGCCGTGCTGTGCCGCCTGCTGCAGTGCCTGCTTGAAGTCCATCGCGCGTCACCTTCCCTCTCAGAGAGCCCGCGATGTGCAGGATCGCGAGCCGACCTCTGCCTTGCTGCACCTACATCCTCCCTCCGATCTTAGGCCGGTAAACGGTCGACGCCGTTAGTTGCCTTCAGCGAGCGGGCAATGTCAGACGGCGGTACTCGCGATGCGGCTGAATCCCGGCCCGGGCGAGGCGGCCCCCGCGATGCCGGCGGGATCCCGGCCCGGGCGAGGCGGCCCCCACGGTGCCGGCGGGATCCCGGCCCGGGCGCGGCGGCCCCCACGGTGCGGCTGTATCCCGACCCGGGCGAGACGGCCCCCGCGATGCCGGCGGGATGGGACCGATGGGTCCTGCCGCTCAGCGGACAGGTGGCGGCACCACCAGGATCGGGCAGCTGGAGTGGCGCGCCAGCGAGTCGGCCACGCTGCGGTGCACCAGCCGCTGCAACGGCCGGTAGTGGTGGGAGCCGAGCACGAGCAGGTCGACGCCATGACTGACCTCCGCGAGCTTCTCGGACGGCGTGCCCTCCCGCACCTCGCCGGTCACCGACAGTCCTTTCGGCAGCGAGGACATCACTTCCGCCAGCCCTTCCTCGGTCGCCAGGCGCCGCGCCTTCACGATCGCGGGAAACGCCATCGCCCCACCGGCCTGGGCCGCGAGCGCGACACTGGTTTCCGCGACCGCGACCACGTGCAGCGATGCGCCGAGCTCCACCGCCAGCGAGGTGGCGAGCGCCAGCTCCGGGCCGGGATCCTCGACCACGTCGCAGCCGACGGCGATGCTGGCGATCCGAACGCCCGCGGAGGTGTCGCGCTGGCCGACTCTCGCCACAGCGACGGGACAGGGCGCTTCGTGCAGGATCCGCACCGCGACATCCCCCAACAGGACCCGCCCGACGCGGCCACGATGGGAGGAGCCTACGACCAGCAGGTCGGCGCCTCGGCTGGCAGCCGCCTGGAGCAGCGCGCCGGCTGGGTCGGCCGCCTCGATCGCGAACGTCTCCGTGAGCATCCATCCATGCGCCAGCTCGCGAGCCTCCGCCAGGCACCGCTCGGCCTCCACCTCGTCGAGCCGTGGCTCGGTCGGGTCGATCCGAGCCGCGACGGTCTGGGGATGATGAGCACAGCATGCGGTCACCCCGCCGCTGCGGCTGCTCAGCGCCGCCGCCAGGGCCAGCGCGTCCTGCGCGCGACGGGATCCGTCGTAGCCGACGATCGTGCTCCGAAACATCCTCAGCGGAGCGTCGCACCGCCGGTGCCATCCGCCATCGTCTGATCGCCACCGAGCGGGTGCGGCAAAGCCGAAGCGTGAGAGAAGGCGGTCGGCCGCCCGCGGCGCGCTCACCGACGAACCGTGGGCGGAGGCGCTCAGCGGCGCACGGCGCGCTCGCCGCCGAAACGCTGCTCGGCCAGCCGCCAGGCCGCTGTCGGGAACGCGACCGCCTCAGTACCCGACTCCAGGACGACCTCGGCGTCGAAGCCATCCCTGAACACCGCGAGCATCTGCCTGTTCTCCGGGAGAACCTCGGCGACGAAGGCGCTCACCCCGCGACGCTCGGCCTCCTTCGCCAGGCGCTCGATCAGGATCGTGCCGAGACCGAGCCCCTGCATCCGGTCGGCGACCTCGACGGCCACCTCGGCCCGGCCGTCGCCGAGACGCGCGTAGGCAGCATGGCCCAGGAGGCGACCCTCCGGATCCGAGGCGATGAGCCCGAAGCCGCCGGGCTCGACGTCGGCGGCCCAGTGCGCCGCGCTGCGCAGGTCCGCGGCACCGGTGAAGAAACGCAGCCGGCGCGAGCTCGCGCACAGCTCATGCAGGAACCGCAGCAGCGCCGCCTCGTCGCCGGCGCCGACCGGCCGCAGCGTGACCGTGGAGCCGTCGCGCAAGACCACCTCGGGGGAGGGCCGGCCCTCCGGGGACTCGATCGGCGCATGCCCATCACCACGCTCAGCC
>DAHVAB010000062.1 GCA_027314825.1 Solirubrobacterales bacterium | reverse complement strand
CGGCTCGGCGCGGGCGGCAGCACGGGCGGCAGCGGGGGCGCGGGCGACGCCGGGGGCGCGACGGACGGGCGGTCCCGGCCACCGGGGCGGGCGATGCAGCTCGCGCGCGCGGCGGAGATCGTCTGCCTCTGCGCGGCGCCCGCGGCGCTCGCCGGCTGGCTGGCCGAGCGGCCGATCGAGCGGCGGCTGGGCGGACCGCGGCAGGTGGCGGGCGGGCTCATGATCGGCGCGGTGGCGATGGCTGCGGCCGACCGGCGCCCGCAGCGGCGCACGCTGGAGCAGGCCGGGCCTCTCGACGGGCTGATGATCGGGCTGGCCCAGGCGACGGCGCTCGCGCCCGGCGTCTCCCGGCGGGGGGCGAGCCTGACCGCGGCGCGGCTGCGCGGCTTCACCCGCGAGGATGCCGACGAGCTCTCCTGGCTGGCCGCCCTGCCGGTGATCCTCGGCGCGGGCGTGCTGAAGGCGGGCCGGCTGATCGCACAGCGGCGGGCGCCCCGGCAGGGCGGCACGCTGCTCGCCGGCGCCGGCGCCGCGTTCGCCTCCACGCTCGCCAGCGGACTGCTCCTGGAGCGGACCGGGCTCGGGAGAGCGCCGCTCACCCCGTTCGCCGCCTACAGGATGGTGATTGCCGCAGCGGTCCTGCGGAGCGTTGCTGAGCACGGAACGTCGCAGGATGCCTAAGCTGAGGTGCGGCAGCCGTAGGCGCAAATCGAGATGAGCTTCGCAGGGCCAGCCAACCGGAGGAGTTTGAGCGGCACCGCGCTGGGCGGCCGCTACCGTCTCGACGCGGAGATCGCCCACGGCGGCATGTCGACCGTCTACCGCGCCTTCGACACGGTCCTGGAACGGCCGGTCGCGATCAAGGCGATGCATCGCGACGTGGCGGCCGACTCCGATCAGCTGGAGCGGTTCCGGCGCGAGGCGCGCTCGGTGGCCCAGCTCAGCCACCCCCACATCGTGACGGTGATCGACTACGGGGAGGGAGGCCACAGCGAGCAGGAGCGCCAGGCCGGCTGGGTCGGCCCGTACATCGTGCTGGAGTACGTGGACGGGGAGACCCTGAAGAGCCTGATCCGCCGCACCGGCAGCCTCGAGGCGGTCGTGGCGCTCGCCTACGCCCTGGAGATCGCCCGGGCGCTGGCCGCAGCGCACGAGCACATGATCGTCCACCGGGACGTCAAGCCGCAGAACATCCTGATCAGCGAGGAGGGCGCGGCGAAGATCACCGATTTCGGGATCGCGCGGACGCTGACGGAGCAGGGGCTGACGATGGACGGGCGGGTGCTCGGCACCACCGACTACGTCTCCCCCGAGCAGGCGCTCGGCGAGCATGTGAGCGGGCAGTCGGACGTGTACTCGCTGGGCGTCGTGCTGTATGAGATGCTGACCGGCGAGGTTCCGTTCCGGGGGGAGACGCCGGTGGCGGTGGCCATGCGCCACGTCCGCGAGGAGGTGCCGGACGTCCAGCGGGCGCGCCCGGAGCTCTCCGCGGCCACGGCCGCGATCGTGGAGAAGGCCACGGCGAAGGATCTCGCGGTGCGCTACCCGGACATGCCTTCGATGATCGCCGACGTGGAGGAGGCGCTCGCGATCGAGGCGGCGCGGGCCGGCCATGCCAGCGGCGAGGTCACCTCCGTGCTGCGGACGCTGCCGGCGCCTGCGCGGAGGCGGCTGCCGCTGCGGATGCGCCACCCGGTGCGGTGGACGCTCGGGATCGCGCTGATCGCGGGCGCGGTCGCGCTGGTGGCGGTCTTCGCGCTGCGCCACGCCGAACGCGGCACCGGGGTGACCCCCGGGGTGCGCAGCACGCCGGGACTGGTGCCGGTGCGCCTGGCCCAGGAATCGGCGCACTCCTACAACCCGTTCGGCACCGAAGAAGAAGACCCGGCCCAGGTCGGCAACATCGTGGATGCCGACGCCGCGACCACGTGGAGCACCGAGTACTACCACGAAGACACGCTGGCGCCGAAGCCGGGGACCGGCGTCTACGTCGATGCGGCGCCGGGCGTGGAAGTCAAGAAGGTGGAGATCCAGACCCCGACGCCCGGCCTCGAGATGGCGATCTACGCCTCCGACTCCTTCAAGGAGCTCCCGTACGGAGACTCGGCGTCGCTGAAGGCGCGCGGCTGGCACCAGCTCGCCGGCTCGGTCGTGGTCGGCGCGAACCAGTCGATCGCGTTGCGGCCGGTCGATCACCCGTACCGGTATTACCTCTTCTGGATCACGCGGCTGCCGCCGGAAAGCGAATCGGCGCAGATCGCGGAGGTGACGCTCTTCCGCTGAGCGGGGCGGGGTCGGGCGCGGCTCTCAGCCCCCGCCGGGGGCCGGTAGGACGAGAGGGCTCGCCGCACCGGGGAGCGGGGTCGGGCTCGCGCGCATCCCGCAGGCGCGGCTCTCAGCCGCCGCCGGGGGCCGATCCGGCGACGGCCGGCGCGGCGGGCGCACCGGCCGCGGTCGTGCTCGACTGGGTGCTGCTTTCGCCGGTCGTGGAGCTCGCGCTGGTGGTCGAGCTCGTGCTCGACTGGGTGCTGGTCTGGCTGGTCGTCGTGCTCGTGGTGCTGTGCACGCCGATGAACACCTTCACCGTGCTGTGCAGCGCCACCCTGTGCCCTTCTCCGGGCTGCTGTTTGAGCGCGATCCCCGCGTATGCCGCGGTGGAGACCGGCGTCTTGGCTTCCTCGGGGGTGAGCCCGGCCGAGCGCAGCGTCCTGAACGCCGCGTTGCGCGACTGCCCGAGGACGCTGGGCACTCTGACAGTGCCGCCCGCCTGATGCCTGTGCGGCGGCGCCTGCGCCACCACGAGGCCCACCGCCGTTTCGGTGTCCACCCGCGAGCCGGCCGCGCGCAGCTGCGCGATCACGGTCCCGGCACGGTGGGAGCCATCCCGTCGCTGGTGCACTCCGCCGACCCTGAGCCCCGCCTTTTCCAGGGCTTCTTCGGCGGCCAGGCGCGTCTTGCCGAGCAGTTCGGGAACCCGTGCCTTCGCACGACCGCTGGAGATCAGCAGCTGCACCGGTGAGCCGGCCTTCAGCGGCGTGCCGACCGGCGGCTTGGTGGCGATCGCGACGCCCCGTTCGTAGGCGTCGCTGCTCTGCAGCACCCTTGTTGGCTTCAGCCGGGCGCGGGTGAGGTGCTGGATCGCCGCTTCTTCGGAGAGCCCCGTGACGTCCGGCACGAGCGCGCTGCCCGGGCCGCTGGAGACGAGTATCGAGACGACGCTGCCATCCTCCACCGCCACGCCGGCCGCGGGCGTCTCGCTGACGACCTCACCGCTCGGCACTTTCGCGCTGCTGGCGGTTTCGACATGCGCGTGCAGGCCGGCCTTCCGCAGCGCGTCGACGGCTGCGGCGCGCGTCATCTTCGCGACTCGCGGCACCTTCACGGTCCCGCTCGCGGGAATCAGGAGCCCCACGAGCAGGCCGGCGAGAACGGCGGTGGCCAGCAGCGCGGCGGAGATCAGGCGCCGGCCGCGAGCCGGGCCGCCCCCCTGCGGCGCGGAGGGATCTCCGCCGTTGCCATTGGAGGAGCCGTTGCCGTCGTGCGCGCCGACCAGGGGGAGCAGCGAGCCGGTCGGCGGGTCGGTGGCGCCCTGGTAGGCGGCGAGCTGGCCGTTGCCGGGCACGCCCTCGACCTGCTCTGCGGCCCCCGCGGCAGGCCCGCCGGCGCCGGTGCTCTCGCCAACGCCAGCAAGCCCGGCGATCGCGCCGGCCCCACCGGCCGCGATCAGCCCGCCCGGCGCGGCGGCCAGCACGTGCTCTCCGACCGGCTCCGGCAGGCCGGCCCGCACGGCTTCGAGCGCCTCGATCATCGCGTCGGCCGAGGTGTAGCGGCGGGTCGGGTCCTTCGCCAGGGCCGTCAGCACCACCGCGTCGAGCGCGGTCGGGACGGCCGCGCAGACGCTGCTCGGCGGGGGCGGCGCGCTGGAGATGTGCTGGAGGGCGATCGTCACCGCGGTCTCACCGTCGAAGGGGACGCGGCCGGTGAGAAGCTCGTAGAGGACGACGCCGATCGCGTACAGGTCGGACGCCTCGGTCACCATGTGGCCCTGGGCCTGCTCCGGCGAGAGGTACTGAGCGGTGCCCATGATCGAGCCGGTCAGGGTCATGTCGGAGGCGCCGGCCCGCGCGATCCCGAAGTCGGTGACCTTCGCGCGCCCCTCCTCGTCGAGGATCACGTTGTGGGGCTTCAGATCGCGGTGGATCACGCCGCGGCGATGGGCGAACCGGGCGGCCCTGAGGATCTGCAGGATCACGTCGATCGCGACGGCGGCCGGCAGCGGCCCCTCGCGCACGATCTGCTTGAGCGTGCGGCCCGGCAGGTACTCCATCGCGATGTAGTAGGTGTGGTCCCAGGAGCCCCGGTCGAAGATCGCCACGACGTTCGGGTGCGAGAGCCCGGCGGCGCTGGAGGCCTCGCGGCGGAAGCGCTCGACGAACTCCTGGTCCTCAGCGAAGCGGTGGTGCAGGACCTTGACGGCGACCCTGCGGCCGAGCAGCTCGTCGGAGGCCTCGTATACGTCGGCCATCCCGCCGGAGCCGACCCGCTGGAGGATCTCGTAGCGACCGTCGATGACTGTGCCCGAGCCGATCATCCAAGCGCCGCTTCCAGGACCTGCTTGGCTACCGGCAGGGCGTAGCCGGCGCCGTAGCCCGGCACTTTCGCCACGGTGGCCGCGATCGCCACCTTCGGGTCGTTCGCCGGCGCGAAGCAGACGAACCAGGCGTCGTTGATCGCCTGGCCTTCGATCGTTTCCGCGGTGCCCGTCTTGCCGGCGATCGGCATGCTCGGGTCGTAGATCCCCCGGCCGGTGCCTTCTTTGACGACCGCTTCCATCATCGTCGTGATCTGCGAGGCGATCTGCGGGCGCATCACGTCGGCCTGCACCTGCGGCGCGATCCGCTGCACGGTGCGCCCTTCCGGGTCGATGATCCGCGCCGTCAGGTGGGGGCGCATCAGCCGGCCGTGGTTGGCGACGGTGGCGACCACCTCGGCCATCTGCAGCGGGGTGACCGCCAGATGGTCCTGGCCGATCCCCATCCGGCCGACGTCGACGAGTTCGCTGGTGGGAAGGGTGAGCTGTTCGTTGAAGAACTCGCCGCTGGCCGACATTTCTTCGGCCGGGTAGTCGAGCTGGGGCTTGGAGTAGAAGCCGAACAGCTTCATGTAGTGGGCCATCAGGGGCTTTCCGACCTTCACCGCCACCTGGGCGTAGACGGTATTGACCGAGTCCGCGAGCGCCTTGGTGAGCGTGATGTAGCCGAAGCTTTCGTTCGCATCGTTGTGCAGCGGCGTGCCCGAGATCACGATCCCGTTGCGACCGCTGAGGGTCGATTCCGGAGTGAGCCTGCCGGAGCTGAGCGCGGCGGTCAGCGTCACGATCTTGAATGTCGAGCCGGGCGCGTAGCCGAACTGCACCGCCCTGTTGACCAGTGGGTTGCCCGACTGCGCTTCGACCTTCTTGATGCCGGTCGGCGCGGCCAGCAGGTTCGGGTTGTAGCTCGGAGAGGAGGCCATCGCCTCCACGGCGCCGGTGCGCGGGTCGAGCGCCACGACCGAGCCTTCCCGGCCTCCCAGCGCGGCCACGGCGGCGCGCTGGATGCGCGGCACGAGCGTGCTCTGCACGGTGTCGCCGGCGTGCGAGGTGCCCTGCAGCTGGTCGAGCAGCCGTTCCAGGCCGCCGGCGCTCTGCCCTGTCAGCTGCGCGCTGCGGTAGCGCTCCAGGCCGGTCTGCCCGGCGCCGGTCGGGAAGGAGTAGCCGATCGCGTTGGCGAACAGCGAGCCGGCCGGATAGCGCCGTTCGTAGACGCCCTGGGAGTTGCGCACGCTTTCGGCGATCACCGAGCCGTTGGATGCGAGGATCCGCCCGCGGGCGGTCCGCTGCTGGGCGAGCACGGTGCGCTGGTTGTCCGGGTTGTTGCGCAGTGAGGCCGATTCGAAGACGGTCCAGCGCGAGGCGAATGCGATGAGCACCGCGAACAGCAGCGCGATGACCAGGTAGAGGCGCGCGATCGGCCTGTTCACCGCTCAGATCACCCCCCGCTCAGCGTCCCCAGTTCGAGCTGGCGCACCAGTTCGCCGGCGCCCTTTTCCGAGCGCAGCGCGTGGTTGAGAAGGACGCTGCGCCGGTGCGAGGTGAGCGTGGAGGCGCTGACGCCGGAGACGTAGTCGATGCTGTAGAGCTGGATGCCGCCCGGCAGCACGTAGGGCACGCCGCGGAAGACGCTGACCAGGCCGTTGGAGTCGGTGCCGATGAAGAAGACCGACTGGCTGGCCAGGTAGGCGCCTGCGATCAGGGCGCCCAGCACCGCCAGCAGCGTCAGCGGGAGGGCCGTCCTGCGGCGGCGCGAGCGGCGCGAGCGGCGAGCGGCCTGCGAGCCGCGCTCGGGGCCCGGAGCGCGCGGCGTGCGCCTGTGGGCCTCGCCGGCCGGCGAAGAGGATCGCGACGGCAGCTCGGCCAGCGCGGTCGCGGCGGCGGCACGCTCACGCGCCGTCGCGGCATGCTCGGGCGCGGCAGCGGCATGCTCCGGCGCGGCAGCGGCATCCTCGGGCGTAGCAGCGGTGGCGGCGGCGTGCTCGGTTGTCTTCGGCTCCGGCGCCCGCATGCCCACGACCGTCGTGTGCTCCTGCGGCGGCCGCTCGCCGGCGGCCACGCCGACCTCCTCCAGGCGCATGAGCACGACGGTGATGTTGTCCCTGCCGCCCGCGCGGTTGGCCTCCGCGATCAGCGCCGCGGCCGCGTCGCGCAGCCGCCCCTTCGAGCGGAGGATCTCCGCGAGGCGCTGCTCGGCCACCATCGAGGTGAGCCCGTCGCTGCAGAGCAGGTAGACGTCGCCGGGGCGGGCCTTGACCGCGCGCACGTCGACCTCCACCGCATGCTCGGGGCCGAGCGCCCTCGTGATGATGGAGCGCTGCGGGTGCTCCTCGGCTTCCTCGGGGGTGAGCCGACCCTGGCGGATCAGCTCGTCGACCAGCGAGTGATCGTCGGTCAGGCGGCTCAGCTGCCCGTCGCGCAGGCTGTAGGCGCGGCTGTCGCCGACATGCGCGACGGTCACCTCCTCCTCGCCCACGTAGGCGGCGGTGACCGTCGTGCCCATCCCCGCGTAGGAGGCGTCCTTATGGGCCAGCTCGTAGATGCTCGTGTTCGCGCTCTGCGCTACGGCCGTCAGGGCCGCGGCCGGATCGGAGTAGTCCTGCCCGCCTTCCGCGAACGCCTCCACCGCCATCCGGGAGGCGACCTCGCCGGCCTGGGCGCCGCCCATCCCGTCCGCGACGACGAAGAGAGGCGAGCGGGCGAGCATCGAGTCCTCGTTGGCACGGCGCTGCAGGCCGGTGTCGGTCGCCGCGTAGTGCTCGGCCACCCGCAGCATCAGTCGACCTCGAAGCTGAGCTCGGAGTCGCCGATCCGCAGGCGGTCGCCGGGGTGCAGGGGACGCGGGCTCTCCAGCAGCTCCTCGTTGAGGTAGGTGCCATTCGTGGAGCCGAGATCCTCCACGGCGAGGATGCCGCCCTGCTCGAAGATGCGGGCGTGCGCGGCGGAGGCGAACGGGTCCTCCAGGCGGATCTCCGCCTGGGCGCCGCGGCCGAGCACTATCTCGCCGTCGAGGTCGTAGATCATGCCGGGGTCGTGGCCGGGAGCGCGCTCCACGACCAGCCGCGGCGCCCTGCTCAGGACCCCGACCGGCCCGACGCTCGCGGCCGAGTACATGCCGGTCGCGTCCGGCGCGGCGCTCATCGCGGCCACCCCGGCCTCCGGGAGCTCGCCGCCACCGGAGGCGGCGGTACGACGGGCGGAGGAGCGGCCGCGCAGATCCCTGGCCGCGCTGAGCGCGACCCACAGCAGGAACAGGTAGAGGACGACGAGGAAGCCGTACTTCAGCGCGACGGAGATCGGTTCCAGCGAGCTCATCTGCTCTCGAAGACGATCTCGGTCGACCCCAGCTCGATGCGGTCCCCGTCACGGAGGCCCTCGATGCCGCGGATCTGGCGGCCGCCGAGAAGCACGCCGTTGGTCGAGCCGAGATCCTCGATCGTCCAGCCGCCCGGGCCGGGCCGAATCTGCGCGTGGCGGCGCGAGACGCCGCTGTCGTCCAGCACCACGTCGCAGTCGCGGCTGCGGCCCACCACCCCGCCGCCCGGTCCGAGCAGCAGGCGCGTGCCGCCCACGACAAGGCTCGCGCCCGCCTCACGCGTGCGGCGCGAGCGCTCCAGCGGCTCACGCAGCCGCTGGGAGCCGCTGTAGATCATCGTGTGGCCGGCGTCCGGCTCGCCGGCTGGCGGGCGCGCCTGCTCCACCTCGCCCAGCCAGTCGTCCTGCCCGGCGGCGGGCTGCTCGTATCCGCCCGCGACGGGCTGCTCGTATCCGCCCGCGACGGGCTCCTCCGGCCGCGCCCCCTCCTCGAGCCTCGGCGGCTGCGCTTCGATGCCGAATTCGCCCAGCTCCAGCTCCTCATCGGTGTGGAAGCGGATCGCCGGGCGGCCCGCCAGCACCAGCTCTTCGCGGCGGGCGTGCTCGAGCAGGTATGCGCCGAGCTCGTCGATCACCTCGCGCTCTATGCCCTCGAAATGCTCGCGGTCCTCGACCGACAGCCACACGTCGTACTCGTGGGGCACCCATACTCGCGAGACCGACGGGGTGCGGTGCTCGTCCATCTCGCGCACGAGCTTGCGAGCGAGCTCGATCGGGCGCACCTCGGAGCGGAAGACGCGGCCGAACGTCCCCTCGACGAGGCCTTCGATCTTCAACTCCAGCGTTCTCAGGAGGCTCATTGGACGGTGGCCGGCCGCCTTCCCGACGGTCCTGCCGTGCTTCTACTTTAAGAGCGTATCTGCCAGCTCGAGCGGGCGGCGGCCCTTTCCGCCGCTCACGATAGGGGTCGCGGCGCCTCGGTGAGTCGCCGAGCGCCCACGGCGATCAGCGCTCCGAGCACCGCGGCGAGGATCGCAACCGCCGATCCGACGGTCCCCGCGAGGCCCACGGGGCCGGTGCCGCCCACCGCGCCGGCCAGCAGCGCGGGGCCGACCAGCAGCCCGGCGCTCCAACCCAGCGCGAGGATGGTGTCGATCACGGTGTCGCGGCCGCGCAGCAGCCACGGCAGCACGACGGCGCCCACCGCCCACAGTGCGACTGCCGCCGCGACCGGGCCGTTCAGCAGCAGGCCGAGCGCGTGCGCGCCGCCGCCCAGCGATGACTCCCAGGCCGGTGGGGCGGCGGCCGATCCCGGGTGAGCGGCCAGGCCGGTGAGGGCCAGCGCAGGTTGCAGCCGGCGATCGAAGATCAGCTCGCCCACCAGCAGCCACCAGAAGCCGATCCCGCCCAGCGCAAGGCGCATCCGCAGGCCGGAGGGCCGGCCGGCGAGGGCCGGGTAGGCGGCGGCCAGGCCGGCGAGGCCGAGCAGGGGCGCGAGCACGGGCGCCAGCCAGAGCGGCCCGGCGCGAGTCGGCATCAGCACGATCAGCGGCGCGGCGGCGGCCAGCGCCACGAGCGCCAGCCCGGGCCGCCCGGCGGCGGTCTGCCAGATCACGCCGGCGATCAGGAGCAGCGCCCAGGCGGCTCGCGGAAGCGCCAGCGGACCGGCGGCGGCGCCGGCGGCAGAGCGAGACGCACGCTGGAGGCTCGCCTCGCCCGCCTCGGCATCCGCGGCCGCGGCCGCGGCATCGCGGGAGCGCTCGGGCGCGCTCCACCCGACCGTCTCCGGCGCCGCCTGCCGCCGCCCTGCGGCCGACCGGCCCCCCGGCGTCCATGCCGGAGGCGGCTCGAACGGGCGCGGACCGCCTGCGGGCTGGTCCGCGCTGGAGCGGGCGCCGCTCTCGCGCGCGGCGGTGGGCGCCGTCTGTGAGCGCGGC
>DAHVAB010000061.1 GCA_027314825.1 Solirubrobacterales bacterium | reverse complement strand
AGGCGAGCGCGATCGCGATCAGCCCCGCCGCGACGCTCTCGGCGATCAGCCCCGAGATCCGGGCTCGATACGGCTCGCCGGCCAGCAGGCGGGAGCCCAGCAGCGCGAGCAGGCCGAAGGCGACCGAGGTGGCGAGCACTTCGGTGGAGAGTCCCGCCTGCAGCGCCAGCACGATCGCCATCCAGACCACGTAGCGCCGCCGGGAGATCTCGCGGTCGGCGCGGCGCAGCGCCAGGAGCACCATCACGGGCACCAGGAAGACCATCGTCAGGTTCGGATGGCCGACAAGCTGGGCGAACATGTACGGGCCGAAGCCGAACAGGTAGCCGCCGGCCAGCGCCGGCATCTCACCTCCGGCGATCCGCCGGCAGAGCAGGTAGGCGGTGAACGCGGCCAGAACCGGGCTCGCGATCGAGGCCACGTTGTAGGCGGCGATCGGCCCGAAGAGCACCGTCACCGGCGCCAGCGCGAACGCCGCCGCCGGGATCGTGGTGTGGTGGGCGAGGTTCACGCCTACAGGCGCCCACACCGCATGGGAGGCCAGCGGGTTGACGCCCGCGGCCAGCGCGTGCGGCAGCCAGGCGAGCGACCACATGAACAGCGCCGGATCGGCGTTGCCGACGCACGCGCAGACCGAGGTGGGGTCCCTGATCGCGTAGAAGCCGGCCGTCAGCAGGCCGAGGATCAGGTAGAGGCCGAACGCGAGGCAGCGCGGATGTCCGCTTCTGAGCTCCCGCTCGCGCGGGCCACGCCGCTCGCGCGAAACCGCCACACGCGACCCCGCGGCGCCTCCGGCGCCCACCCCCTCCACTGCCGCACCCGCCGCCACCGCGATCACGCCCCTACGCGGAGACGGCCGCCCTGTATGAGGAGAAGTCGGGCTCGCGCTTCTCGTTGAAGGCGGCCACGCCCTCGGCCGCCTCGGCGCTCTCGGTGAACTGGTGAAGGCCGGTGAACGCGAGGGAGGCCTGGCCGGCGATGTGCTCGGTCTCGGCATTGAACGACTGCTTGCAGAAGCGGATCGCCGTCGGCGAGAGCGCGAGGATCTCATCGGCCATGCCGCGGACCGCGTCGCGCAGCTGCGCCATCGGTACTACCTCGTTTACAAGACCCCACTGCATCGCGGTATGAGCGTCGTAGCGCCGGCAGAGAAACCAGATCTCGCGCGCCCGCTTCTCACCCACGATCCGGGCCAGGTAGGCGGTGCCAAAGCCGGCGTCGAAGGAACCCACGCGGGGCCCATTCTGACCGAACACCGCATGATCGGCTGCAATCGTCAGGTCACAGAGAACGTGCAGCACGTGGCCCCCGCCGATCGCATATCCGTTCACCGCGGCGATGACGGGCTTGGGCACCTGCCTTATCAGCCGGTGGAGCTGCTCCACTTCGAACAGGCCCGTTTCCGATGGTCCATAGTCGCCCGTCTGTGCTCGCTGCTTCTGATCGCCTCCGGCGCAGAACGCCTTCTCCCCGGCACCGGTGAGACAGACCACGCCCACCTCCGGATCGGCCCAGGCGCGCTTGAACGCGGCCATCAGCTCGTCGACCGTCCTGGCCCTGAACGCGTTGTAGCGATCCTCCCGGTCGATCGTGATCCAGGCGAGCCCGCGCTCCACCTCGTAGTTGACATCCTCAAAGCTCGACATCTCTCACCCCTTTGCTCGGGGGGCCGGCCTCGGCCACGGCCCCGATTGGCTTGCATCCGCCCCGCCGGCCTGCGGGCGGTGCGCTCCGGAGGCTAATCTCAGCGCAGACCGCCTGCAGGCGGCGAATGGCCCCGGGCGGGTCGCGGGGCCGCGCTCCGCGCGCCACGCACCGGCGGGACCGAAACGATCGACAGGAGGCTCGCAGCCGATGTCCACAGCCACCATGCACACGACCGAGGGTCAGATCACCTTCGAGCTCTTCGACGAGGAGGCGCCGGAGACGGTCTCAAACTTCCGCAAGCTCTCCTCCGATGGCTTCTACGACGGTCTCACCTTTCACCGCGTCATCAAGGATTTCATGATTCAGGGCGGCTGCCCGCTGGGGACCGGCACCGGCGGGCCGGGCTACACCTTCGAGGACGAGATCAACTCCCACAAGGTCCGGCGCGGGGCGCTCGCGATGGCCAACGCCGGCCCCAACCCGAACGGCTCGCAGTTCTTCATCGTCACCGCGGAGGCCTGCCCCTGGCTCGACGGCAAGCACACGGTCTTCGGCGAGGTCAGCGCGGGGATGGATGTGGTCGACGCTCTGGAGGGCGTGCCCACCGATGGCACCGACCGTCCGATCGAGCCGATCGGCATCGCGACGATCGATCTCTCCGAGTAGCGCGCGGCGCTCGCCGGGCGGCGGCCTGATCGCCCGGGCGCGTCCTGCGGAGTAGCCTCTGCGGAGGGCAACCGAGCGAAGGAGACCGAGATGGCCGGGGTCGAGCAGGACGTGCAGGGTGGGGCATTGCAGGCGGAGCCTGCCGTGGCCGCGAACGGCGCCTCCGCGGCGATGGCGGAGGCACCGCTTGCGAGCGCCGGCTCCGCGGATATCGCGGTGGAGAACCCGGCGACCGGTGAGATCGTCGCGAGCGTCCCCGACCTCGACGCGACCGCGGTGGCGCAGATGGCCGCTCGCGGGCGCGCAGCCCAGCCGGACTGGGATGCGCTCGGCTTCGACGGCCGCGCCCGGGTGATGAGGCGCGCCCAGAAGTGGCTGATGGACAACGCCGACCGGGTCGTCGAGACGATCGTCTCGGAGACCGGCAAGACCCATGAGGACGCCCAGTTCGCGGAGATCTCCTATGCCGCGAACGCGTTCGGCTTCTGGGCCAAGCACGCGAAGGGCTACCTCGACGATCAGCGGGTGAAATCCAGCCAGATCCTCGTCAAGGGCAAGAAGCTGCTTCTGCGCTACCGCCCGCTCGGGCTGGTCGGCGTGATCGGCCCGTGGAACTACCCGCTCACCAACTCCTTCGGCGATTGCATCCCCGCCCTTATGGCCGGCAACAGCGTCATCCTGAAGCCTTCGGAGGTGACGCCCCTGACCTCCCTGCTGATGGCCGAGGGGCTGAGGGAGTGTGGCCTTCCCGAGCACGTCTACCAGGTCGCGACCGGGCGGGGGGCGACCGGCGCCGCGATGATCGAGCAGGTGGACATGGTCATGTTCACCGGCTCCACCAGGACCGGCCGCAAGGTCGCCGAGGAGGCGGCCCGACGGCTGATCCCATGCTCGCTGGAGCTGGGAGGCAAGGATCCGATGATCGTCCTCTCCGACGCCGATCTGGAGCGTGCGGCCAACCTCGCCGTCTACTACTCGATGCAGAACGCAGGTCAGACCTGCATCTCGATCGAGCGCGTCTACGTGGAGGCACCCATCTACGAGGAGTTCGTCTCCATGGTCACCGAGAAGGTCCGCGCGCTGCGGGTCGGGGAGCCGAAAGGCCCGGGCTCGGTGGACGTTGGCGCGATCACCTTCCCGCCTCAGATCGACACGATCGCAGAGCACGTCGCCGACGCGACGGGCAAGGGCGCCAAGGTCACGGTGGGCGGACATCGGCTGGAGGGCCAGCGTGGCCGCTTCTTCGAGCCGACCGTCCTCTCCGGGGTCGACCACACGATGAAGGTGATGACCGAGGAGACGTTCGGCCCGACCCTGCCGATCATGAAGGTCTCAGACGCCGAGGAGGCGGTGCGGCTGGCCAACGAGTCGCCATACGGCCTCGGCGCCTCGGTCTTCACACGCGACGCCGCGCGGGGCGAGCAGCTCGCCAAGCGCATCCATGCCGGCGCCACCAACGTCAACGACGCGCTGATCAACTACACCGCGCTGGAGCTGCCGATGGGCGGCGCGAAGGCGTCCGGGCTGGGCAGCCGGCACGGCGCCGGCGGCATCCGCAAGTACTGCGACCAGCAGGCGATCGTCATCACCTCCCACCTCGCCTTCAAGCGCGAGATCCACATGTTCCCCTACCGGGCGAGAACCACGCGGATGCTGCAGCGGCTCTTCAAGGTGATGTACGGGCGCGGGCGGCGCGACTGAGCGGCGGCTCGCTGGGCGCGGCGCGACGGGGCGGTGCGACGGGGCGACCCGCCGGGCGGGGGCGGTGGGCTATGCGAGCGACGGTACGCCGAGCAGCCGCTCCAGCTGAGCGATCGTCTCCGCGACGTCGGTGTGGTGGATCACCGCCATCCCCAGCTCTTCGGCGGGCGGCAGGTTGAACGGCAGGTCGTCGACGAAGACGCACCGCTCCGGCGGCACGCCGATCGCCTCGGCGCCGAGCTCGTAGATCCGCGGCGCCGGCTTGCGGATGCCCACCTCGCCGGAGATCACGATCCCGTCGAAGAGCTCGGCGAGCAGATCTCGCGGATAGCTGTCGGTGCCCCACGAGTTGGAGATCAACCCCGTCTTCAGGCCGGCCTCACGGGCCGATCTGACGGCCGTGACCATCTGCGCCTCCAGGCGAGCGCCGGCGAAGACGCTCTGCACGAGACCCTCCGCCGAGTCGAGACGAAGCAGCTGTGCGAGATGGCCCTCGAAGGCGGCCGCGGCGACCCGGCCCTCCTCGAAGGCGAAGAGGATCTCGCGCGTGGCCTGATCGCCCCTGAACGCCTCCGCCAGCGCCTGCGGGCGCAGCCCCCGCTCCTCGCAGAAGGAGGCGAACGAGGCGAAGAGGTTGCCCGTCATCACGCCGCCCCAGTCGACGAGCAGGCCCTCGATGGCGATCGCGCCGCCGACCGGCTGGTCGGCCCGACGGACGGTCGCATCGCTGGAGGGCGGGTCGGCCCGGCGGCCGCTCACGACGCCCGACGGCGGGTCGGCCCGAGGAACGGTCGCATCGCCGGCGGGAGGTTCCGCCTGCGGGATGCTCGACTCAGACATCGAGCGGCCTCCCGCCGTAGCTGCCGCCCGCCACTTCCTCGGCCTGCATCGCGAGCTCGACGACGCCGTCGCCGAACGCCTTCAGGTACGGGTCGTCGGTCCCGCCGGTGACGGCTCGCCGATAGTTGCCCTCCATGAACACCACGGTCTTCCAGATGGCAAGCACCGTGTACCAGCGCAGGTCGCGCATCGAGCGGCCGGTGCGCTGCTCGTAGCGCTCGATCAGCTGCGCGCGGGTGAGGAAGCCCTCCTGCCTGGTGACCCGGCCGAGGTGCTCGCGCAGGCCGCCGCCCGGATCCTCCGCCTCGGTCCACATCATGCACAGGTAGCCGAGGTCGGCGAGCGGGTCGCCGATGGTCGCCATCTCCCAGTCCAGGACGGCGGCCAGGCGGGCCGGAGGATCGGCGGCGTAGATCGTGTTGCCGAGCCGGTAGTCGCCGTGCACTATGGTGGCCGGCGTCGCGTCCGGCGGCGGCATGTGCTCGGCCAGCCAGCGGCCGACCCGCTCCACCTGCTCTATCTCGCGCGTCTTGTTGATCTCCCAGAGACCGCCGAAGCGACGCAGCTGGCGCTCGAGGTAGCCGGTCGGCTTGCCGAAGCCATCCAGTCCCACGGCCCTCCAGTCGACCCCGTGGATATCGGCGAGCGCGTCGATCAGCTCCTCGGCGATCCTGCGCCTCTGCGGCGGCGTGTCGAGCGCGGCCGGCACGCTTGAGACGATCACCTCGCCCTGCACCTTCTCCATCAGGTAGAACGGCGCGCCGATCACCTGCGCGTCATCGCAGGTGGCCAGCACCGTCGGCACCCTGGCCGCCGTGCCGTGCAGCGCGGCCAGCAGGCGCGCCTCGCGCAGCACGTCGTGGGCGCTGGGCGGCAGCGGCGGTCGCGGGGGACGGCGCAACACGATCTCGCGCTCCCCGCGCCTGAGCAGGTAGGTCACGTTGGAATGCCCGTCGCCGATCGGCGTGGCCTCGATCGTGCCCTCGCCGAGCTCGTGCTCGTCGAGGAACGCCCTCAGCGGCTCGAGCACGAGCAGGGGCGCTCGCTCGTTCCCCTGCGCCTGCTCATGGCTGTCCACCACGTCGTCGTTGGCGGCGGGCCGCACACCGGTCTGCGAATCGCTCATGGCTCGCACGGTATCCGATGACCCCGGACGGAACGGCGCTCGGACCCTCAGCGCCTGTGGCGGCCTACGATGAGCAGATCATGCCGGAGCTGCCTGAGCTTCAGATCGTGGCGGAGCTGATGGGCGAGGCGGTTCGCGGCGCGCAGGTCGACTCGGCGCTCGCACCCGGGATCAACACGCTGAAGACGCTGCGGCCACCGCTCTCCGCGCTGGAAGGCCTCACCGTGCAGGGCGTCCGCCGGCGCGGCAAGCACCTGATCGTCGACTTCTCCGACGGGCTCTCGCTGCTCATCCACCTGATGAGCGCGGGGCGGCTGCAGCTCTACGACCGGCGGGCCGGTCCGCACGATCGCAGCTCGCGCCTGCTCCTGCGGGTGCGCGCGCCGGCCCGGGACGGCGGCTCCGTGGGCGCGGCGGGCGCAGGGAGAGCGGCGGGCGCGGCGGGCACAGTGAGCGCGGCGGGCCCAGTGGACGCCGCGGGCACAGTGAGCGCAGCTGGCGCAGTGGGCGCCCCGCCCGAGCTCGAGCTGCGGCTGCGCGAGCTCGGCCCCAGGCAGGCCGCATGGGCGAAGCTGCTCCCATGCGCACAGCTGGACGGCGACCCCGCGCTCGCCGGCCTCGGCCCGGACGCCTGGCCGCAGACTCCGGTGCTCGCGGGCATCGCCCCCGGCTCCCGACCGCTGAACGCGCTGCTGCGCGACCAGCGCGTGATCGCCGGGATCGGTCGGTCGTGGGCCGACGAGATCCTCTGGGAGGCACGGCTCTCCCCCTACAGGCGCCTGAGCGATCTCGACGCAGCGCAGCTGAGCGGCCTTCGCGAGGCGATCTTCACGGTGCTCGATGGGGCGATCGCCCACTACCGGCGCGAGCTGAGCCTGCCGCTCCCGGACCGGATGCCGGCACCGCTGCGGATCCACCGCCATCGGGGCGATCCATGCCCGCGGTGCGGTGCCACGCTGCGCGGCGTGCACCTCCAGGAGAACGTGATCGCCTACTGCCCGGACTGCCAGACCGCCGGCAGGATTCTCAAGGACAGGCGGCTCTCCCGCATTCTCAGGTAGGAATGCACGTCCTGGGGCAGACGGACCTCCTGGAGCGCCTGCCGATGGGCGACGATCGCGACCCGATCGCGCGGGCGATCATCGACTCCGCCGACGCGGGCCTTGCATCGTGTCTTTCAAGCAGGGCGGAGAGGGCGTCGGTCTGCCGCGCCTTCCCAGCGGAGCCGTGATGGCCCGCCCCTTGCGAGGAGGCGTGGACCGACCCTGAGCTTCAAAGGCGGTAGCGCCCGCTAGCGGCGGCGAAGGCGCCACTGAGTCGTAAGCTCGGTAGGATATGGGGTATGAAGGTGAGTGTGAGCCTGCCTAGCGAGGATGTCGACTTCCTCGATGCTTATGCGAGCACGCACGATCTTCGCTCTCGTTCAGCTGTGGTGCAGACAGCGATCAGGGCGCTCCGGATCGGCGATCTGCGCGACGCCTACAGCGACGCGTGGGCGGATTGGCAGGCAAGCGGCGAAGCGGCCGCATGGGATGCGGTCACCGACGACGGGGTGTGATGCTCCGAGGCGAGCTTCGCATCGTTGATCTCGAGCCCGTTCGCGGAGCGGAGTCGAACAAGCGCCGGCCGGCTGTGATCGTCAGCAATGACGCCGCGAACAGCACCGCGGCCAGGCTTGATCGAGGCGTGCTCACCGTCGTTCCGGTCACGTCGAACGTCGACCGTGTCTACCCCTTCCAGGTGCTCTTGCCCGCCGGGACCGCCGGCCTGAAGCAGGACTCGAAGGCGCAGGCCGAGCAGGTGCGCTCGATCGACGCGGGACGGGTCGGCGAGCAGCTCGGCCGGCTTCCCGCCGCCCTGATGGCGTCACTCGACGACGCGCTGCGGCTGCACCTCTCGTTGTAGCTCCGGTCGGCTCGAGCCGGAATAGGCAGCCGCCTGGTCGCACTCGCGTTGCCGCTACGATCCGCCCCATGATTCAACCAGGAGAGAGCGCCCCCGACTTCGAGCTCCCTGACGAGGACGGCAACCTCGTCAAGCTGTCGAGCCTCCGGGGCAAACCCGTCGTCGTCTACTTCTATCCCAAGGCCGACACCCCCGGATGCACGACCCAGGCGTGCGGTGTGCGCGACCACCGGGGCGACTATGAGAAGGCTGGCGCCACGGTGCTCGGCATCTCGCCCGACCCGGTCTCGAAGGTGAAGCGCTTTCACGAGAAGTTCGGCCTGAACTTCCCCCTGCTCGCCGACGAGGACCACGCGGTCGCCGAGGCTTACGGCGTCTGGGTGCAGAAGTCGATGTATGGCCGCACCTACTGGGGCGCGCAGCGGGCGACGTTCGTGCTCGACGCGGGCGGGCTCGTCTCCCACGTGATCCCGAAGGTCTCGCCGAAGACCCACGACGAGCAGGTCTTGAAGGCGCTCGCCGAGCCGTCCTGACGCGCTGGGCGGACTCTCCTGACGCACTGCCCGCGCTTCCCCGACGCCCCCCGCCCCGCCCGCACCCGGTCCGCGCCAACCGGAGCACGGCGGCGTCTATGATGCGCGCGCCGCGAGCGCGGGTATAACCGATGGCGGTCGCTCCGCGCGTCGAGGCCAACCGTCGAGGTCGATTCAGAATCCAGGAAGGGAGTGCCGTCATGCCTGCCAGCGTCACATTCGAGCGCCTCGAGCACGAATTCGACGAGCTCGAAGACGAGAATTGGGACGAAGAGGAAGACGAGGAGCTGCCGGGGACCGACGAAGAGGAGGTCGACCTCGACGAGCTCGAAGAGGAGGAGGTCGAAGAGCTGTAGGCGCCGCTCGCCGGGCGCCGGGCGCCGCTCGCCTACTGCAGGCCCGAGCGCGCCTCGCGCACCAGCGTCACGGCTTCGGGGAAGACGACCGCGATCACCGAACGGATCTGTTCGGCCTGAGCCTCTGCGTTGCCCTGGACGTTGACCCTGTTCACAGCGGCGACCGTCATGTCGACGGCGAGCTTGATCGCGTTGTCCGCCCATGCCAGCCGCTGCTGGCCCTGCATCTGCTCGGCGAACTCCGCGAGCCGCCTCTGCAGCTCCTCCGGATCCCCGAACAGGTCGCCTAGTCCACCGCTTTCCATCGCTCCATCATAGACTCTTGGAAGCATGGCTCAGAATCGCAAGAGCAACGGGCCGCGGCGCGGCCGGCAGCGCGACGCCGGCAGCGCGTCGGACGGCGGCGCGCGCCGGGATCGCGGCGAGGTCGCCGAGCAGCTCGCCTCCGAGAAGCGCAGCATGGCGCGACTCGGGGTGCCCGCGCTGGCCGGCGGCGTCCTGTACCTGCTGAGCGGGATCATCATCAGCTCGACGCTGAGCGGCGCTCCGACCGTCGGCGTGCTCCAGGGCATGAAGGCCGGCATCGCCGAAGGCATCGCCGAACCGCATGTCAGTCCGCGGGCTGCCGAGGTGAAGTTCGTGAGCCATCACGCGCTCCCCCTGATCGCCGGCAGCGCCCTGATGGCGATCGCGCTGATCGCACTGACCCTCGCGCTGCTGCTCCTGATCCGGGCCTCGCGCTTCCGGCGGCCCGAGATGTGGCCGGCCACCGCTGCGCTCGTCGTGATCGGCGGCGTCGGGTTCGCCGTCGCGAGCATCGGGCACCAGATCGGTGCGGCGGTGCTCACTCACGAATTCGCGGTCGGCCACGAATTCGGCGCCAAGGCGGTCGAACGGACGCTCACCAAGGGGCCGGTGAACGTCGCCTCCCAGTACATCTCCCTGCTCGCCGGCCTCTCGCTGCTGGTCGGGATGATCGTCACATCGTTGAACGCGATGAAGGTCGGGCTGCTGACAAGGTGGATGGGCATCGTCGGGATGCTCTCCGCAGTGCTGATCTTCCTGCCGATCGGC
>DAHVAB010000060.1 GCA_027314825.1 Solirubrobacterales bacterium | reverse complement strand
AATATCGAACATCAACTGGTGGAACACGGCTATTCATGTCACTTACGACGTATTTATTGGCAACGGGGTTGGTGTGCTGCCTCATTGAGCCTGGCACCGCCGGCGCAAGGCATCGACGGGCGGTTCGTCGGCCGACCGCGCCGGCCTGGACGGAGTCGGAGCGGATGACGCCGGCGCCTCTCCCGCGCCGTGCCGGGAGCGGTCTGAGGAGACCGGTGCCTCAGACGAGCGCGGAACTTCGGCGGCTGGGCCGGGACTCAGCGCGGGGGTGCGCCTGCGTGGCGCCATGGAGCCGATGCGCTCGTGCATCGCACGCCTGGACCCATCCCGATGCGCACCGTGGTGAGACCGCCGCGAGCTCGCGAGCGGTCGCTGCGATCGCGTCAGCTCGGAGCCCGCGGCATCGGTGCCGGCGGCGTCGGAGCCCGCCCGTGCGCCACTCGCGCCGGCCGGCGAACGGCCCGGCCTGGACGCCACCGCCCGCCTGGGGGCGACCCGCTGCGCGTGCGACCGAGACGGGGCTCGGTGCGACGGCGTGAGCGCCGCGCCGGTGATGATCGCTCCAGCGGCGATCACCGCTACTGCGCCCTTGGCGGCAAGCCCCGCCAGGCCGGCGACTCCTCCTCCGGCGGCCAGGTCGGCGATCCGCTCCGAGGCGACCCCGCTCGGCGCGGAGGCCCCGGCGGCCCACGCGATCAGGGGCGAGGGAACGACCGCCGCAGCGGCGGCGCGGATGCTGGCGCGCGCCCTGTAGAGCAGTCCACGTACCGCCCCGTCGCTGATCCCCAACGCGCTCGCCACCTCCTCGTGGCTGTGACCGCCCACCGCGGTGCGAACCATCACCTCGCGCTGCATCGGCGGCAGCGCCGCCATCGACGCGAGCGCATCGCGCACCTCCAGCGTCTCGTCGATGCTCGGCGCAAGCAGCCCCTCGGCGGCGGCCGCGCGGGCACCGCTCGGGTCCGCCCGCTCGGCCACCTCCAACTCGCCCGGCGGACGTTCGCTGCGCATCGCGTTCACCGCCACGTTGTGCACGATCCGGTAGAGCCAGGGCCGCAGCTCCCGCACCTCGGCCCCTCGCCGCAGCGCCACCCAGGCGTTCAACAGCGCCTGCTGCACCACGTCCTCCGCACGCGCCTCCGATAGCGCCAGCCGGCGGCGGCAGTAGCGCATCAGCGGCCGCCGGTAGCGATGCACGACCGCCTCGAAGGCGCGCTCGTGGCCGTGCCGGGCGAGAGCCAGGAGCCTCTCATCCGGCTGCGCGGCCAGCAAACGATGTTGGATTCCCTGGCTCATGACCGATGTCCGGCGTTCTGTGTCGCGCACGACGACCAGCGCGGGCTCGACGCAGGGTGCGGTCGCGTCGGTACCGGCCACTCTATTAGACACCCCCGGACGGAATGACATCACGGCCTTGGACGAAAAAGGCCGCAACGAGCGGACTCAGGGAGGCGACCCACCAGGGGAAGGGGCCGCCTCCCTGTCCGCCCTGCGTCCGGCCGCAGCCGGCGCGTGCCCGGCCTGCGATAAGGGGGAGAGTTCGCAGGCGGGCGGGTGAGATCTGGGCTGCGCTCTTAGAGAAGCACGACCCTCTCCCACACTTCCCCTTCCGGCCCGAGGCGAAGCTCCGCTTCGCGCACGGCCGTCCCGGGGGTAAGCGCTGTCGATTCGCACGGCGCGAAGAAGCCCCCGCCGGGGCCATCGAAGGAGCTGTCGTGAGCCATCGGCGCACCATCGCCGCCCATGGGCGGACCGTCGCCATGCTCGCCGGAGCAGCCTTGCGTCCCTTCTTCGCCTTCGCCGCCGGACATGTCTGTCCGATCGGGATCTTCAGCGCCGCGATCGTCGCCGGCGCCGAGATCGTCGCCGCCGGTGATCACCGGCGGTTCGGAGGAGACGCAGAGCAGCCGCGTCTCTTCGGTCACCTTGCCGGTCACCACCGTGCCGTCCGCCAGCTGAATGCTGAGCACGCCGCCTTCGAAGGTGCTGACGGTCCCGATCGATTCTGCCGTCGGCGCGCTGCCTGCTGCGCCGGAGCCGGCTGCCGGGACCACGGGAGCTTGCGGTTGCGGGCTCCCGCCGAGGGGCGTCGCCAGGGAGTACCTGACCAGGTGCCCGCGCCTGCGCCTGGCGCGGTGGTGGCGCCGGTTGTGCATCGCCTTCCCGCGGCGATGGTGGCGATGCGCCGTGCGATGCCTCGCATGGTGGCCGTGATGGTGCGCCGCGAGCGCGACCCCCGGGATGGCCATCGCGAGTGCGGCGATCGCCGCGGCGGCCATGACTATCCGTCTCAACTGAACCTCCCTGTTCGCCGCCCCGGGGGGCGGGTGCGTGAACTCTTACGACCCTAAGACGCCGGCGTGCAGGAAATCCTCACGCGCCCGGACTCGAGATCTCGCTGCGGCTCATACAAACGTCCAGCCGCTGGCCGAGCTCACACGCGCGCAGGCCGGCCTCCCGGCCCGACTGCGCGCAGCGCGTTGACGATCACAGCCACGTCGATCGCCTCCTGCGCGAGCGCCCCGACCACGGGGACCAGCCAGCCGGCGGCGGCCAGTCCCATCCCCAGCACGCTGAGCGCGATCCCGAAGACGACGCTCTGCCTTGCGATCCGCACGGTACGACGGCCGATCGCGATCACGTCCGCCACACGATCGATGCGGTCGACCATGATCACCGCGTCGGCGGCCTCCGAGGAGACAGTCGCCCCTGCGCTGCCCATCGCCACCCCCACATCCGCGCCGGCGAGCGCCGGGGCGTCGTTGATCCCATCGCCGACCATAACCACCGGCCGCAGCTGCTCGCTCTCACGGACCCTGCGCACCACCTCCACCTTCTCGGCCGGGCTCTGCTCGGCATAGACCCGATCGAGGCCGAGTCTCGCGCCGAGCTCCTGCGCGATCTCGCGGCGGTCTCCGGAGACCATCGCGACGTGACGCACTCCATACCCTCGCAGCCGCTGCGCGAGCGTGAGCGCCTCCGGGCGGACCCGATCGCTCATCAGGATCGCCCCCGCCAGACGGCCGTCGAAAGCAACGAGCACCTCCGCCGTGCCGTTGCTACGCGCCGGCAGCAGCGCCTTCGGGACGGAAGCGGCCAGCCGGTTGGCGCGCATCCACATCGCACTGCCCACCACCACATCGTGGCCCTCAACCGTTCCGAGGATGCCCTCGCCGGCGCTCTCACGCACCCGTTCGGGTGCGGTCAGACGCAGATCCCGTGCCCGTGCGCGGCTCACGATCGCCGCCGCGAGCACGTGGCCGGAGAGCTGATCGACCGATGCCGCGAGCCTCAGCAGCTCATTCGCATCGACGCCGTCGAACGCGAGCACCCTCTCCACCTCCGGCACGCCGAGCGTGAGAGTCCCAGTCTTGTCCAGCAGCACCGTCCGCGCCTCGCCGAGGCGCTCGATCGCCACCCCGCCCTTCACGATCACCCCGACATGAGCCGCCCGCGAGAGGCCGCCCATGAACGCGATCGGGGCGGCCAGTATCAGCGGGCAGGGCGTCGCCACCACGAGCACCGCCAGCGCCCGCACCGGATCGCCGCTGGCCGCCCATGCGATCGCCGCAATCGCGAGCGTCACCGGCAGGAAGAAGGCCGCGTACCGATCGGCCATCCGCACGAAAGGGGCGCGGCGGCGCTCGGCCTCTTCCACCAGCCTGACCAGAGCCGCATAGGCGCTGTCGGCCGCACGCCTGCCCGCCCGCATCTCGAATGCGTCGCCTGCGTTCGCGGTGCCGCTGCGCAGCTCCTGCCCTGCGGCGAAGCTCGCCGGCAACGGCTCTCCGGTCAGGCTCGACTCGTCGATGACCGCGCGCTCTGCGGCCAGGGTGCCGTCGGTCGGCAGCACCTCCCCGGCCCGCACCAGCAGCAGGTCGCCGACCTGCACCTCCTCGACCGGGACCTGCGACCACTGCCCGTCGGTGCGTCGCACCGCCGTCCGGGGCGCGCGCTGGACCAGAGCGCTGAGCTCGCGCTTGGCGCGGTGGGAGGCGAGCGCCTCCAGCGCGCCTCCCCCGGCGAGCATGAGCGCGATCACCGCGCCGGCAAGGTACTCGCCGAGCGCGAGGGCGCCGGCCATCGCCAGCAGCGCGATCACGTCCACGCCGAGCTCTCCATGCATCAGCGACCGCAGCACCGAGAAGCCGAGCGGCAGGAGCATCACCGCGACCGTCGCGCCCCACACGATGTCCGCCGGGCCGTGCCGGCCGAGGATCCAGAGCGCGCCGCCAAGCGCGATCCCCGCGAGCGCCGCCGCCGGGAAGGCGATCAGACGCAGCCGATCGGACATCGGCTCACACGGCGACTTGGGCGCTGCCGGCGAGATACTCGCCCAGGTAGCGCCCACCGAGTCTCGGGGGCGCGGACAGCGGCCCCACCGGCTCCCGGAAGGCGTGACCGCCGAGGGTTCGCCCGCCGCGACGCTCGACGCGCCCGCGCAGCGCGAGCGGCCTGGTGCCGCCAAGCAGGCGCGCGTGCAGCTGGTGCACCGCCGCCGCGGCCTCCGGAATCGGCTCGCGGGGCTCGCCCGCCGCCGCGGCGATCGTGTGCGCGATCACGTCGGCCTGCTGAGCGGCGATGCCGGCCTCCTTGATCGGGAAGCTCGTCATGTCCCCGGCCGCATAAACATCCTGGAGACCTTCCACCCTGCCCCGATCGTCAACCGGCACGAAACCCCACCACCGGCCGGGCAGGCCGGATAGGCGCGGACCGCACAGCTGCGGCGCCGCGACGACCCGATCGACGTCGATCGTGCCGCCGAACTGGAGTGCCAGGGAGCCGCCGCGACGCACCTCGGCCGGCACGGATCCGCCGATGAACCGCACTCCCCGCTCTCTCAGCAGACCCCGCACGAGACGGGAGCAGTCCGGCCCGAAGAGATCGAGCGGCGCCCGCGCCGGACTGACCACGATCATCTCCGCGTCCAGGCGGCGCTCCGCGGCATGGCGCGCCGTCAGCAGAGCGAGCTGGTAGAGGGGCAGCGGCCAGGAGCAGCCGGACGGCACGGCGAAGGCGATCCGGCGCACGGCGCCCGCCCGCAGCTCGCCGAGCAGCCGGCGCATCTGCGGCACGTCGCGCTGGTCGCGGAAGGTCAGCGCTCCCGGGATCGCGACCTGCGCACGCGCTCCGAGAGCCAGCACCAGGGCGTCGTAGGGCAGTGTGGCGAACGAGCGAAGCCGCACCCGGTGCATCTCAGGGGCGATCGCCTGCACACGATCGCGGCGCAGCCGCGCCCCCACGTCCGCGGCGATCGCAGGCAGGTCGTAGCCTCGCGGCGGCTCGGCGTCGAACACCTCCGTGGCCGCGGCCGGCCGGCACGCGAGTCGATCCGTCGGCGCGACCACCGTCAGCTGGGCGCGATCGCCGAGCAGCGCGCGCAGCGCGAGCAGCGCCTCCACTGCGGCAAAGCCGCCGCCGGCCACCACGACCCGGATCGCTCGCGCCGGATGGCGAAATCGAGCGTCCGCTGCGCGACCGGCTTGCGATCGGCGAGAAGGCTCCGAGATGCGCTTCTCTGCACTCATCCTGCAGCCACCATGCACCCTTTCTCCTATCGCGGCATCTGTGTCACACCGAACAACTCCCACGGATAAACCCGGAGGCGCAGGAAGCCGCCACCTGCATACAGAGACGCCAGCGATGTCGAGTTGCTTGACACATAAGCCTTCCGTGTCTAGAGTGGGTCGCGTTCGGTCGGCCCGTGGGTGGGCGGCCAGGAGAGAAGGAGGAACAGCGAATGGCATCGATGGGCCAAGCGGCGGGGCTGGCCGCAGGCGGGGCGCATAGCGCCGCCGAGCAGCAGGTGGACTGGCGCGACCCGAAGCGCTACGCGTGGCTGCTCGGGCTGATCGTGCCCCTGCTGCCGTTCATGGCATGGGGTCTGGTGCAGGCGAGCGGCGTGGCCGCGTTCTGGTTCTTCGGGCCGGTGCTCGTCTTCGGCCTCTTCCCCCTGCTCGACGTGATCAGGGGCCTCGACTCCACCAACCCGCCCGACAGCGTCATCAAGTGGCTGGAAGGCGACCGCTACTACCGCTGGTGCACCTACGTCTTCCTGCCTCTCCAGTACGCCGGACTCGTCTTCGCCTGCTGGAAGTGGGGCTCTGCCAGCCTCGGCATCGTCGCGGAGATCGGCCTGGCCCTGACCGTCTCGATGGTCAGCGGAATCGCGATCAACACGGCGCACGAGCTCGGCCACAAGCGGGCGAAACTGGAGCGTCTGCTGAGCAAGGTGGCGCTCGCGCAGAGCGGCTACGGCCACTTCTACATCGAGCACAACCGCGGCCACCACGTCCGCGTGGCCACCCCGGAGGACCCGGCCTCGGCGCGCCTCGGCGAGAGCTTCTGGGCCTTCCTGCCCCGCACCGTGATCGGCAGCCTACGCTCCTCCTGGCACCTGGAGGCCGTGCGCCTGCGGCGCTGCGGGAAGCGCACCATCTCCATCCACAACGACATCCTGCAGGCCTGGGCGATGACCGCCATCCTCTACGCCGCCCTGGCTGTGGCCTTCGGGCCGATCGTGCTCCCCTTCCTGCTGATGCAGGCGGCCATCGGCGCCTCGCTGCTGGAGGTCGTCAACTACCTTGAGCACTACGGCCTGCTGCGCCAGCGGCGCGACGACGGCCGCTACGAGCGCACCCGCCCCGAGCACAGCTGGAACTCCAACAACGTCGCTTCCAACGTCCTTCTCTACCACCTCCAGCGCCACTCCGACCACCATGCCAACCCCACCCGCCGCTACCAGGCGCTGCGCCACATGGACGAGGCGCCGCAGCTGCCGACCGGCTACGCCGGAATGATCCTGCTGGCGATCATCCCGCCGGTCTGGCGCCGCGTGATGGACCACCGCGTCCTGGAGCACTACCAGGGGCAGGTGACCCGAGCCAACATCTCCCCGCGCGCGAGGCGCAGGGTGCTGGCCCGCTACGGCTCCGCAGGGCAGGCGGCGGCATGAGCCGCTTTCTCTGCCCGTCCTGCGGATACGTCTACGACGAGGAGCGCGGCGACGCCCACGAGGGCTTCCCGGCCGGCACGCCGTTCGCCGAGATCCCCGACGACTGGGCCTGCCCGGACTGCGGCGTCCGCGACAAGGTCGACTTCGAGCCGGAGGACGGGCAGGGACGGTGAGCGCGACCGGCACCGCGGCGCCCACGGCACCCGCCGGACCGCGAGAGACCGCTCCCGAGCAGGCCAGCCGCCGGGAGGCCGCGGAGCAGCCGCCCCCGCGGGCGCGAGAGACCGCTCCCGAGCAGGCCAGCTACCGGGAGGCCGCCAGGCAACTGCTCCGCGACAGGCTGCTCGACGCGGTGCGCGATCTGCTGGAGCGACGGCCATGGGCGCAGATCACGATGGCCGACGTGGCCGGCGCGGCCGGGGTCAGCCGTCAGACGCTCTACAACGAGCTCGGCTCCCGAGAGCAGCTCACCCAGGCGTTCGTGATCCGCGAGGGCACGCGCTACGTGGATGCGGTCGAGCGTGCGATCGCGGCCAACCGGCAGGACCCGAGCGGCGCGCTCGCCGCCGCGCTGGAGGTCTTCCTCACCGCAGCCGCGGACGACCCGCTGATCGGCATGCTCAGACGCGACGACGGTACCGGCGGGCTGCTGCCGCTGCTGACCACCCAGAGCGGGCCGGTGCTCGACTGGGCCTCCGACCGGCTCGCGGAGGCGATGCTCACGGGCTGGCCACAGGTCAGCCGCGATGACGCGAGCCTGCTGGCGGCGGCGATCGTGCGCCTCGCGATCAGCTACGTGACCGTGCCGGCCGGGCGCCCGCGGCAGGCGGCCCAGGACGCCGTGCGGCTGCTCGGGCCGTTCATCGAGCGCGCGGTGGCGCCGGCCGGCGCCTGATCGCGCGCAGGCGCGACTCCCCCACGACGCGACCCCGCGGGATGGTCCGGCAGGACCATCCCTCACAGAAAATCGTCTCCCGTCCCCAGCTGTCTGTACTCTCGCGACTGTCGATGGATTTCCAACATTCGCAACGCACCCGGGAGCTGCTCGCGCGGCTGGACGGCTTCATCGAGCGGGAGGTGGCTCCCGTCGAGGAGCCGTACCACCGCGAGCTGCTCGCGCTCGCCGACCCGTGGGTGGAGCTGCCCGTGATCGCCGATCTGAAGGCGAAGGCCAGGGCGGAGGGGCTCTGGAACCTGTTCCTGCCCGATGCGGAGGAGGGCGCCGGGCTCTCCAACGTTGAGTATGCGCCGTTGGCGGAGCGGATGGGCCGCTCGCTGCTCGCCGCCGAGATCTGCAACTGCAACGCTCCCGACAGCGGCAACATGGAGGTGCTCTGGCACTTCGGCTCAGATGAGCAGAAGCGGCGCTGGCTGCGGCCGTTGCTGGACGGCGAGATACGTTCTGCTTTCTGCATGACAGAGCCCGATGTCGCCTCCTCGGATGCGACGAACATGCATGCGACCGCGCGGCTGGAGGGCGAGGAGGTCGTGCTCAACGGGCGCAAGTGGTGGAGCAGCGGCGCCGGGCACCCGCGCTGCGAGGTGATGATCTTCATGGCGCTCACCGACCCGGAGGCCGACCGCTACCACCAGCACTCGATGGTGCTCGTCCCGCGTCAGACCCCCGGCGTGAAGGTGGAGCGGATGCTCACCACGATGGGGTTCGTGCACGCCCCCGGCGGCCACGGCGAAGTCTCCTTCACCGACGTGCGCCTGCCGCGATCGGCGATCATCGGCGGTCCCGGCCAGGCTTTCGCAATCGCGCAGGCGCGGCTCGGACCAGGGCGCATCCACCACTGCATGCGCCTGATCGGGGTGGCCGAGCTCGCGCTCGAGAAGAGGTGCAAGCGCGTCAAGTCGCGCGTCGCCTTCGGCAAGCCGGTGGCCGAGCAGACGGTGACGCTGGAGCGCATCGCCGAGGCGCGCATCATGATCGAGCAGTCGCGCCTGCTCACGCTCAAGGCCGCCTACATGATGGACAAGGTCGGCAACAAGGTGGCGCGCGCCGAGATCGCGATGATCAAGGTCGCCGCTCCCAACATGCTGTGCAAGATCGTCGACTGGGCGATCCAGGCGCATGGTGCGGGCGGCGTCTCCGACGATTTCGGACTCGCCAAGGCCTATGCCGGCGCCCGCACCCTGCGGCTGGCCGACGGTCCCGACGAAGTCCACCGCAACCAGATCGGCCGCATCGAGCTGAAGAAGTACAATTAGCCCGTCCGCCGACGCGCCGCCCCGGCCGCTCGGTCCGGGCTGGCGCGGCCGGCGCGCGGGCGGCGCCGCCGGAAGACGCGCGGGCGGCGCCGCCGGAAGATCCGGCTTCCGTCACATCATGCCCATCGGGCCCCAGAAGAGCTGGTCCGCGGCTTGCTTTTGCGCGTCGCTCAAGGCGGCATAGAGCGGCTTCAGCGTCTTGTTCATGGCGCGCAACGCCTCGAGCCGCGCGGCCATGAGCTGTTCGTGCTGCTCCAGCCGATCCGGCAGGCTCACGGTCGCCGCGCCGCGCCGGCTCATCATCGCGGTGCAATGCGCGAGCATCGTCTTCGCGTTGTCGCGCGCGGCGGCGGCGTAGGAGGTCCATAGCGGCTCCTGCGCCGCGGTGATCTTCAGCTCCGCCTTGAGATAGGCGAGACGGCCGTCGATGTGGCCGGCCATCGCGCTGCACATCGCCTGGCGCGAACCGCCGCCGCCCATCATCCATGACGGCCCCATGCCGTCGCCGCCCATCATGCCGGGGCCCATCGGCCCATAGCCCATCATGCCACGGGGACCGTTCCCCATCATCGATCCCGGCGACGGGCTCTGCTGCGGCGTCTGGTCCTGGGCGCCGGCGCTGCCGATTGTCGCTCCGGCCATCACGAGCGCCGCGGCGGCAGCGAAGATCCTGATCGATCTCATGTCTCGTACTCCTTCGGTGGCGAGAGGATGGACGGCATCATCCCCTCTTGCCGCCGCTCGTACCTTGATCCAGGTCAAGGAGCGGTCGGAGGCGCCACGCAGGAGCGAACGTGTCCCGGGAGAGAAACGGCGATGACGCCGAACATCGTCAACCGGGCGCTGTCGCGCCGCCGCCCCTAGTGCAGCTCGAGCGGCGGCATGGTGAGGGCGCCGGGGGGCGCGGCGGCGAGCGTGACGCGCTCCACCATCGGCTCGAGCATCGCCAGCATCCGCTCGACGGC
>DAHVAB010000005.1 GCA_027314825.1 Solirubrobacterales bacterium | reverse complement strand
CCTGCCCGGCGGCCCCTGAGCGTCGCGGACGCGCGTCGTGCGCTCGCCGGGCCGGCGACACGCCTCGCGCCTGCGCGGCGCAAGCCGGCGCCCCTCCCATCGCTCACATCCGGAAGAGCGGCGTGCTCCGCTGCGCCAGCGGCGCGTTCGCGCAGATGTGCAGCGCCCGGGCCAGCACCGCCCGCGTCTCGGCCGGCTCGATGATCCCGTCGTCCCAGAGCCGGGCCGTGGAGTGGTACGGGTTGCCCTGCTGCTCATACTGCTCGCGCAGCCCCTCGCGCAACCGCGTGAGCTCCGCCTCCGGCACGCTCTCCCCATGCGCCGCCGCCTGCTCCTCGCGCACCGTCGCAAGCACCGTGGCCGCCTGCTCGCCGCCCATCACCGAGATCCGCGCGTTCGGCCACATCCACAGGAAGCGCGGGCCGTAGGCCCGGCCGCACATCCCGTAGTTGCCGGCCCCGAACGACCCGCCGACGATCACCGTCAGCTTCGGCACCCTCGCGGTCGCCACAGCCGTCACCATCTTCGCGCCGTCCTTGGCGATCCCCCCGGCCTCGGCGGCGCTGCCGACCATGAAGCCGTTGATGTTCTGTAGAAACACGAGCGGTATCCCGCGTTGGTCGGCGAGCTCGATGAAGTGCGCCGCCTTCAGCGCGCTCTCGCTGAACAGCACCCCATGATTGGCGAGCACCGCGACCGGGTGGCCCTCGATGTGGCCGAAGCCGCACACCAGCGTCTTGCCGTATTCGGCCTTGAACTCGTGCATCTCGCTGGCATCGAGCACTCTCGCCAGGATCTCTCGCGGGTCGTAGCGCGTCCTGATGCTCGTCGGCACCGCGCCGTAGAGGCTCCCCATCCCGACGGCCGGCTCCCGCGCTGCGATCCGCAGCCACGGCGGCTGCGGCGGGGCCGGCAGAGTAGCCACGATCGAGCGCACGGTCGCGAGCGCCTCGGCGTCGTCGGCGGCCAGATGGTCGACGACGCCGGAGCGGCGCGCGTGCAGCCGCCCGCCGCCGAGCTTCTCCGCGCTCACCTCCTCGCCGGTCGCCGCCTTCACAAGCGGCGGCCCGCCCAGGAAGATCGTGCCCTGCCCGGCGACGATCACCGTCTCATCGCTCATCGCCGGCACGTAGGCCCCGCCCGCGGTGCACGACCCCATCACCGCCGCGATCTGCGGGATCCCGGCCGCGGACATCCTGGCCTGGTTGAAGAAGATCCGCCCGAAATGCTCCCGGTCGGGAAACACCTCGTCCTGCAGAGGCAGGAACGCGCCGCCCGAGTCGACCAAGTACACGCACGGCAGCCGGTTCTCCAGCGCCACCTCCTGCGCCCGCAGGTGCTTCTTGACCGTGATCGGATAGTAGGTGCCGCCCTTGACGGTCGCGTCGTTGGCGATCAGGAGCACGTCGCGTCCCTCCACCACCCCGATCCCGGTGAGGATCCCCGCGCCCGGGGCCTGCCCTCCATACATCTCCTCCGCGGCCAGGGCCGAGAGCTCCAGGAACGGAGTCTCCGGATCGCAGAGCCGCTGCACCCGCTCCCGCGCCGCGAGCTTGCCCCGCTGCGCATGCCGCTCCCGCGCCCGCTGCCCGCCGCCCTGCGCTGCCCGCGCGGTGCGCTCACGCAGATCTGCCAGCAGCCGCTCGTGCTCTGCGCGGTTGGCGGCGAACTCCGCAGAGGCGGAATCGACCTTGGTGGTGAGCTCGGGCGCCATCGGGTGGCCTGCGAGGATCAGGCGCCGAGCGCCCGCGCGATCACCATCTGCTGCACCTCGTCGGTGCCCTCGCCGATCGTGAGGATCTTCGCGTCCCTATAGAACCTGCACACCGGGTACTCCTCGATGTACCCATATCCGCCGTGGATCTGAACCGCCTCCTCGGTGCAGCGCACCGCGAGCCGTCCCGTCTTCAGCTTCGCCTGGGCTGCGGTAAGGGTGAAGTCGACCCCCGCGTCCTTCTGGAGCGCCGCCTTGTACACCAGCAGGCGCGCCGCCTCGATCTCTGTGGCCATGTCGGCCAGCTTGGCCTGGATCGATTGGAACTTGGAGATCGCCCGGCCGAAGGCGATCCGCTGCTTGGCGTAGGCGAGCGCCTCATCCAGCGCGCCCTGCGCCAGCCCCACGCCCATCGCCGCCACGCCGATCCGGCCGATATCGAGAATCTTCAAGAACTGGCGCAGACCCGCGCCGCGCTGCCCGAGCAGGCTCTCCTCCGGCACCCTGCAATCGGTGAAGCTGAGCGGCCTGGTATCCGAGGCGTTCCAGCCCATCTTCCGGTATGGCTCCCCCGGCTCATACCCGGGAGTCCCATTCGGGACGAGGATGTTCGAGATCTCCTTCTCCCCGCCAGAGCGCGACCCGCTGCCGCCTCCGGCGGCACTCAAATCCGTCACAGCGGTGATCGTGACAAGGCCCGATATCCGCGTGCCCGCGTTCGTGATGAACTGCTTGGCCCCGTCTATCACCCACTCGCCGTCCTGCGCGCGTGCGCGCGTGCGGGTGTTGCCCGCGTCCGAGCCGGCCTCCGGCTCCGTCAGACCGAACGCTCCGAGGATCTCGCCCGCACATAGCCTCGGCAGCCACTCCTGTCTCTGGCGCTCATTGCCGAAGAGGTAGATCGGCTGGGTGCCCAGCGAGGTGTGCGCGCAGAGGGTTATCGCCACCGAGGAGTCCACGCGCGCCAGCTCCTCGACGGCCAGCGCGTAGGCGAGGGTGTCGCCGCCGGCTCCGCCCACCTCCTGCGGGAAGGGGATGCCCATCAGGCCCAGCTCGCCGAGGCGCGCCACGATCTCGTACGGGAAGGACTTGGTGCGATCGAGCTGCTCGGCGACCGGAGCGATCTCGCCCTGCGCGAAGTCGCGGACGGTGCGCCTGATCAGCTCGTGGTCTGGGGAGAGGTCGAAGTCCATGGTCGAATCAATCCATCCGTTGAACGCATCCGTCGATCATTTTATATCGGACGGGCGGTTTTAGTTGCGCGCGCTGTGCTAGCCTCCCGCCGATGGCGGAAGCCCCCGTCCTGTGGTCGCCTTCGCGCGCGCAAACCGAGCAGGCGAATCTTACGCGCTACATGCGGTTCGTCGGCGAGCGGCTGGGAATGGAGCTGGACGGCTATGAGGCGCTCTGGCGCTGGTCGGTCGGAGACCTCGACGCATTCTGGGCCTCGATCTGGGACTTCTTCGGCGTTCGCGCCTCCCAGCCATACGATCGGGTGCTCGCCAGCCGCGCGATGCCGGGCGCGCAGTGGTTCCCGGGAGCCAGGCTCAACTACGCCGAGCAGGCGCTCGCCGAGCGGCCCGAGGATGAGGTGGCGATCGTCTTCGCCGACGAGCAGGACGGCCCGCAGGAGTGGACCTGGGGCCGGCTGCGCCAGGAGACCGCGAGGATCGCGACCGGCCTGCGCGAGCTGGGTGTCACGCCCGGCGAGCGGGTGATCGCCTACATGCCGAACCGTCCCGAGACGGTGGCGGCCTTCCTCGCCTGCGCCTCGATCGGCGCGGTCTGGTCGAGCTGCTCACCTGACTTCGGCGCGCGCGGGGCGCTCGACCGCTTCGCCCAGATAGAGCCGTCCGTGCTGCTGGCGGTCGACGGCTACCGCTACGGCGGGCGCGAGCACGATCGCCGCGCCGTGCTGCAGAGCCTGGTCGCGGAGATGCCCTCACTGCGTCACACTGTGCTTCTCGGCGTGCTCGACCCGGATGCGAGCGTGCCCGGGAGCATTCCCTGGGAGCGCCTGCGGCGCACCGAGGCCCCATTGGAGTTCGAGCAGCTCGACTTCGAGCATCCCCTCTGGGTTCTCTACTCCTCCGGCACGACCGGCCCCCCGAAGGCGATCGTGCAGAGCCAGGGAGGGATCGTGCTGGAGCATCTCAAGGCGCTCGGCCTGCACGTCGATCTCCACCCCGGCCAGCGCCTGTTCTGGTTCACCACGACCGGCTGGATGATGTGGAACTTCCTGGTGGGAGCGCTGCTTCTCGGCGCGCCCATCGTCCTCTACGACGGCAGCCCGGCTCACCCGGACATGGACGCTCTCTGGGAGCTGGCGGCACGCGCGCGGATCGACTGCTTCGGGACGAGCGCCGGGTACATCTCCGCCTGCATCAAGCAGGGATCTCACCCCGCGCGCGGCCGCGACCTGAGCTCGATCAAAAGCGTCGGCTCGACCGGATCGACACTCGCCCCCGAGGGCTTCGACTGGGTTTACCGTGAGCTCGGCGAGCAGGTGTGGCTGTTCTCCACCAGCGGCGGCACCGACGTCTGCACGGCGTTCCTGGGCGGCTGCCCGCTGCTGCCAGTGCACCGAGGCGAGCTGCAGTGCCGGGCGCTCGGAAGCGACGTGCAGGCGTTCGACCCGCAGGGGCGCCCCCTGATCGGGGAGGTGGGCGAGCTGGTGATCGCCCAGCCGATGCCCTCGATGCCGCTGCGCTTCTGGAACGATCCTGACGACGCGCGTTACCGCGAGAGCTACTTCTCCACCTATCCGGGGGTGTGGCGCCACGGCGACTGGGTGCAGATCACCCCACGCGGCGGCGCCGTCCTCTACGGCAGAAGCGATGCGACCATCAACCGCGGCGGCGTGCGCATGGGCAGCAGCGAGATCTACAGGGCGGTGCTCGCCCTGCCCGAGGTGAGCGATGCGCTGGTCGTCGACGTCGACGGCTGGATGCCCCTGTTCGTGACGTTGCGCGAGGGCGGGCTGAGCGATGAGCTGAAGGCTCAGATCAAGCGGTGCGTGCGCGACGACTGCTCTCCGAGGCATGTGCCGGATGAGGTGATCGAGGTCGACTCGATACCCCGCACCCGGTCCGGCAAGGCGCTCGAGGTGCCGGTGAAGCGGATTTTGGAAGGGGTCGCGGCGGAGCAGGCGGCAAGCCGTGAGGCGCTGGCCGACCCCGACTCGCTCGCACCGTTCATCAGGCTCGCGGCCTCGCGGGCGCAAGGCGGCGCGTTGCCGGCAGAAGCTGGGTAGCGCGACTCACGTTCGCCTGGGCGGGCGGGGCCGCTGCGCGTGTTTCGCTGCCGCTGCCGCTGCCGCCGATGCTGCTGCTGCTGCTCGCCGCAGCTCCTGCTGTGGCGCCGGGTGAAACCCCTGCCATCTGGGGTGCCGTGCTATCGCTGCCGCTGCCGCCGCGGGCGCCGGCCCCGTCCCTGCCGCGCTCCACTCTCCGCAGCCCGGCACCGACCGGCTGGCGCCGGCGCGCACGATGCGCGTCGGCGCCCAGCGGACATGCCGGGGGCGCCGCGGCCTTCTTCTGCGACCACGACGCCCCCGGTTCTCGTCGGGAGGGTGGACCCCCCTCAGCGCATGGTCCAGAACCGCATTTCCGGCATGTCGTTGGAGGCGAAGCCGGTGATTTCCTTGCTCAGGACGGTGAGCAGATCCTGGTTGTAGATCCAGATCTGCGGCGTGGCCTTCACATACATTTCGTCGGCTTCGTTGGCGATCTGCTGGGCCTTCGCGGCGTTGCCTGCGGCCCTGACGTAAGGCAGTTCTTTCATCAGCTTGTCGGCCGCGGGCACGCAGATCAGCGTGTCATTGAACGGATTGTGTTCCGGGCACTGCAGGTCGTAGCCCCAATAGTATTCGGGGGCGACGATCTGCGGCCCGATCGCGATGACCTCGGGTCCGAGGTGCGATTCGTACTCGATTTCGAGGCCCTGCCCCGCCGAGACGACCTGCACCGTCGCGTGGACGCCCAGCTTCTGCCAGGTTTCGGACACCTCGGTGGCGATTTCCTTGGCTGGCAGCGAGCCCTGCGTCACATACAAAGGAACGCTGACCGGGGTCTTGATGCCCGATTCCTTGATCAGCTGCTGTGCCTTCGTGATGTTGTATTCGCGAGCGGCGCCGATCTTCGGGTTATAGAAGGCGTAGGTCGGCATCCACTCGCCGAAGTACAGCTTGCCGTAGCCGTAGGCAACCGTCTTCAGGATCCCTTCGTAGGGCACGGCGTAGCTCAGTGCTTGGCGGAACTTTTCACTCTTGAAGAACGGGTTCTTGCTGTTCTCGGGAAGGATGATCCCGTAGCCTTCTCTCGAGCTGAACGAGCCCACAACGCAGCAGGATTCGCCGACGAGGCTGTGGGCCGCCTGGTTGGGCAGGCCGAAGGTAACGTCGGCAGACCCGGAACGGGCGTCGAGCAGCAGTGTTTCAGGGTTCGAGATGAAGTTGATGATGATGTGCTTCGTCTTGGCCGGTTCGAAGAAGCTCGGGTTCGCTTCCAGAACCATCTTGTGGCCGGGGGAGTAGCTGGTGAGCAGGTAGGGGCCGTAGCCAGCGCTGTGTGTCGCAAGCCACTGGTTGGGCTTCTTGCCCTGCTGGCCGCCGTGAGCTTCGACGAGCTTGGGATCGTAGATCGACATCTCGGGCGATGAGAGCACGGCCGGCTGATTGGGGGCGGGCCTCACATAATGGATCACCAGCGTAGTCGGGTTGGGGGCGGCGATCGAGCTGATCAGCTGGGGCTTGTACTGAGATTCCAGCAGCACCGAGGAGCCGCCGCTCCCGGAGGCGATATCCCGTTCGAGCGACCACTTCACCGCTGCGGCGTCCACCGGATCTCCGCTCGGGAACTTCAGCCCCGAGTGCAGGTGGAACGTGAGCGTCTTGTCGTCGTTGGTAAACTGCCACGAGGTGGCAAGGTAGGGCTTGACCGCGCTCGGGTTCAGGTTGGCCTGCGTGGTGCCGGCCAGTGGCCCGGGCACGTAGGAGGCCTGGGTCAGGGTCGAGTAGAGCGAGCCGTCGAGCCCCACTTCCTGGTTGGCCTCCGTGAAGTCTGGGTCGAGCGTGGCAGGCGCCAGGGCGAAGTTGACCACCATCGTCGCGTTCGGATTGCTGGCCGCTTTGCCGAGACCGGCTGAGCTGGCGGCTGCCGCGCCGGAGCCGGCCGTGCCGGGACTCGAACTGCTCCCGCAGGCCGCTACAAGCGCCGCGGTGACGATCCCGAGCACAACGGCGCTGGCCGCTCTCGTCCGTCTGGATCCTGGGTTGCTAATGCGCACTGCTCTTGATTTGCGATGCATTTGGGCCTCTTCCTCCCTGTTTGGAGTCCCTTTGGTTTGCGCAACCAGGGTGCAGTGCCTCTGTCGCCCGGCGACCGGGGATTCGCTGCAGCACCTGTCCTGTCGTCGTATGCAAGACAATCAGTCGGTATAAGAACACTACAGTTCGCGCGGCAGGTGGTCAAGACCATGCAGGCTTGGAAACGGCGGCGGCTGCGGTGCCCATTGGCTGCAAGTCAGACACGTGGCCACCGTATGACCGCTCCCGGTCACCGAGCGACGGCTCCCGGTCACCGAGCGACGGCTTCCGCTCTCCGGGCGACCGCGCTGGGCGACGCCTTCCGGCCGTAGGGCGACGCCTTCCGTGTGCCGAGCGAGCGCATCGGGCGACACCGTCCAGCCACCGGGCGACGCTTTCCGTGCACCGGGCGAGCGCATCGGACGATGGCTTCCGGCCACCGGGCGACGCCTTCCGGCCGCCGGGCGGCCGGTGTCCTTGACACGCGAGCCACGCACGGCTAGGTTTCGTATCAGCCGATCGATATGCGTGGCTTCGTCCGCAGGCACCACTGGTTTCTACGGGCTCCTTTACGTATGGACCGCGATCTCCGCCAGCCCACCATCTCTCTGTGCCGCGTGCGGCGCCGGCGCTCATGGCGTCCCTTCGATGCCCAGGATCTCGCGCGCCTGCGCCGGAGTGGCGACCGGGCGACCGATCGCATCGCACAGCGATCGCGCGCGCGCCACCAGTTGCGCGTTGGAGGAGGCGTACTCATGCGGCGCGATGTAGGAGAGGTCCTCGAGCCCTGTCCGGATGTGCCCGCCGAGCGCGAGCGTTACCGCCATCATCGGGAAGTTCTGCCGGCCGACGGCGGTCACCATCCAGGGCAGGCCCTCCGGCACGATCCGCTCGAAGGTGGTGATGAGGTCGACGCTCGCCGGCGCCCCACCGATCACCCCCAGCACCATGTGCATGAGCCCGGGAGCGCCCGGGGCCGATCGCGCCAGCTCCCGCGCTGTGATCGCCATCCCGATGTCGAAGCACTCGTACTCGCGCACCACGCCGCGTTCGTCCATCTCGGTGGCCAGGTCGGCGATCAGCTGTTTGGGGTTGATGAAGATCTGCTCGCCGGGACCGAAGTTGATGCTGCCGCAGTTGAGCGAGGCGAGTTCCGGCCCCGCCTCCAGCGAGCGGCGCCGCTCCTGTGGCGTCATGCCCAGCTGCCCGCCGGTCGTGAAGTTCAGGACGATGTCGTCGACCGCCGATCTGACGCCCTCCTTGATTGCGAGAAAGTCCTCGGGATCCTGGGTGATCTCGCCGCTCGGGCTGCGGGCGTGGATGTGGAGCACGCTCGCCCCGGCTTCGGCCGCCTGGACGGCCGAGCTGATCACCTCGTCTCGAGTTTTCGCTTGATTGGGGTTGCCCGTCACGATCCCGCCGACGACCGCGCAGGTGAGAATGACCTCGTCGCTCATCGCCGGCGCCTCCTCCGGCTGACTGTGCCGATCACGTGTGCTCCCTTTCGTTCGAGCGCCGCCAGGGCGCTGGACAAGTGGCTGCGAGAGAGTAATATATCGTACGCGCAGCGGATATATCGAACGAGACGGTAGGCGAGGGAAGAGTGGAAGATGAGCAGCGGGCCGTTAACGCTTGCGGCGAATGACGGCATCGTCGCGGAGATGCCGGCGGTCGCCACCCGCAGGGGTGGCCTGCGCTGGCTGCTCTCCGCGGTGCTTGGCGATCGCCGGCTGGCTGTACCCGCGCTCGTGCTGACGGCGATGCTGCTCTTCGCGATCATCGCGCCGCTGGTGTGGGGGCAGAGCGCGGATGCGCAGAACCTGGTCGCCTCGTTGCAGGCACCATCTCTGGCTCACCCGATGGGCACCGACCAGTTCGGGCGCGACATCTTCGCGCGAGTGGCCGAAGGCGCCCGTATCTCCCTTCTGGACGGCACCCTGATCGCCGTCGTCGGAGCGCTGGTCGGGGGCCTGATCGGGTTGGTCGCGGGAACGATCGCTGGAGCGAGCGACACGGTTCTGATGCGTGTGATGGACGCGATCCTCGCCTTCCCACCGCTCATACTTGCGATGGCGGTCACCGTTGGCCTGGGCGTAGGGCTCAGGACGGCCGCCATAGGCTCGACGATCGTCCTCATACCCTGGTACGCGCGTCTGGTGCGAAGCGACGCGATCAGGATCCGCTCGCTGCCGTTCATTGAGGCTGCGCATGCGATCGGGGCGAGCCGTAAGCGGATCATCTTCCGGCACGTGGTCCCGCACGTGATGCCGACCCTGGCCATCCAGATCTCAGCAGGCTTCGCCTACGCGGTCCTGTTGCTCGCCGGGCTCAGCTTCCTGGGGCTGGGCGCCCAGATCCCGACGCCGGAGTGGGGCGCCATGATCACCGACGGCCTTACATACTCGCTGACCGGGCAGTGGTGGGTGAGCGTCTTTCCAGGCGTGGCGCTGCTGACCACGGTCACGGCCGCGAGCATGCTCTCCGACCGACTGCGCGACGTGCTCGATCCCCGTAGCTCAGGGCGGCGCGGCTGATGGGGGGCAAGCGATGAGCGGAGTTGTGTCCCGGCGCCTGCTCGGATCGCTTGGAGCGATCTTCGGGGCGTCGATCATCGCGTTCGTGATCATGCGCGTCCTGCCCGGGAACCCCGCCCGGCTGATCCTCGGCCCGCTCGCGCCCCGCTCGACCGTCCACGCCCTCAACGCGCAGCTCGGTCTCTATAAGCCGATCTACGTTCAGTATTGGCGCTACATCAGCCACTTCTTTCAAGGCCAGTGGGGCTACTCATACAGCGAGGGCGCCCAGGTGAGGACGCTGATCGGCGAACGGGTGCCGGCGACGATCGAGCTTGCGTTGTTCGCGTTCCTCATCACCATGCTCGCCTCGGTCGGCCTGGCGCTGCTGGTCACCTACCGCCGCCGCCCCATCGCCGACCGGATCGTGCGGGGGATCGCCTACCTGGGCTTCGGCACTCCGCCCTTCTTCGTGTCGCTGATCCTCCTGATCGTCTTCTTCTCGATCCTGAAGATTCTCCCCGGCCCGGAAGGCAGGCTTGGCGCCCAGGTCCTGCCGCCGCCTGCCGTCACCCATCTGTACACGGTCGATGCGCTGCTCGCCGGCGAACCGGGGAAGTTCCTGGAAGCGCTCGAACATCTCGTGCTGCCCGGGCTCGCGCTGGGCATGGCGAACTTCGCCTTCCTGGTGCGGCTGCTGCGAGCGAACCTGCTGGAGGTCTCGCGCGAGCCCTTCATCACGGTTGCGCGCGGCAAGGGGCTGCGCCGTTGGACGGCCTTCCGTCGCCATGCGCTCCCCAACGCCTTCCTGCCGACGCTGACCGCCGGCGGCCTGGTGCTGGGCGAATTCCTGGCGGGCAGCGTCCTTGTGGAAAAGGTGTTCAACTGGCCGGGTGTGGGGTCGCTTGTCTATGAAGCGATCCTCAAGCAGGACTTCTCGGTCGTCCAGACATTCGTGCTGCTCAGTGCCGTCATGTTCGTGCTGGTCAACCTTGCTGTCGACCTCCTCTACGCCGTGATCGACCCACGCGTACGCGTGAAGTCGGTGACCACCGCATAGCGATGAGCCCACTGCGCCTCAGAAGCTGGACCGGTCGCACGGGGGATGGGGAGGATGAGCTCGCCGAGACGCCTGCCAAGCACGATGACGCCGCTGGCGCGGGCGGCTCGCTCGCCCTCTCGGTGCGAAATCTGCGAACCGTCTACGAGCTTGGCCACGCGACCGTCCAGGCGGTGCGCGACGTCAGCTTCGACCTGCGTCACACCGAGCGGCTCGGGGTGGTCGGTGAGTCGGGCTCGGGCAAGTCGGCTCTGGCACTGTCGATCCTCGGACTGCTTGAGCCCCCGGGACGCGTCGCCGCGGGAGAAGTCGTGCTCAACGGGCGCAACATCATGGGCCTCTCCGAGCGGCGCCTGAGCTCGATCAGGGGCAGGGAGATCGCGCTCATCCTGCAGGATCCGATGAGCGCGCTCGATCCGGTGAAGACGATCGGCGCACAACTGCAACAGGCGATCGCCGTCCACAACCCGCAGCTGCGTCGCTCCGCCCTGCGCAGGCGAGCCGTTGAGCTGCTGGGCGAGGTGGACATCTCTCACGCGGAGCGCCGCCTGGATGATTACCCGCATCAGTACTCGGGCGGGATGCGCCAGCGCGTCGCAATCGCGATGGCGCTCGCGAACAACCCGAAGGTCTTGATCGCCGACGAGCCCACGACCGCGCTCGATGTGACCACGCAGGCCCAGGTGCTGAGCCTGCTCGATCGGCTGGTCGACGAGCATCGGGCGGCGGTGATCCTGATCACCCACAACCTTGGGATCGTGTCTGAGTTCTGCGACTCGGTCTCGGTCATGTACGCGGGGCGCCTCGTGGAGAGCTCCTCCTGCGAGCACATCTTCATGCGCCCAACCCACCCCTACAGCGAGGCCCTGCTGCGGTGCGTTCCCAACCCCGAGCGCCTTGTCGAGGGCCCGTTGCCGGCGATCCCCGGCTTTCCCCCCGACCTCTCCGCCCTACCGGCCGGCTGCACGTTCGCGTCGCGGTGCTCCGTCGGGCGCGAGCTGGCCATCTGTCATGAGCGGGTACCGAGCCGCCAGGTGGTCCAGGGCCCCGTGGGCGACGCAAGCGTCGAGTGCCATTTCGCGCGTGAGCGTGCGGCGGGAGCGCCGCGATGAATGGGGAGCAGCGGATGAACGGCGATGTCGCCACCGAAGGTGGCGGCGAGCTCATTCTCCAGGCGGAGCACCTATACAAGAGCTTCGCGGCACCCGGTGGGAACCGGCTCGGCAGATCGGCACAGCAGGCGATTGTGCTCGACGATGTCTCGCTCGGGGTGCGTCGTGGCGAGACCTTCGGCCTCGTCGGCGAGTCCGGCTGCGGCAAGTCGACCCTGGCGCGCTGTCTGTTGCGTCTGCTGGAGCCGAGCGGCGGCCGGGTGCTCTTCGACGAGGTCGATCTCGCCACGCTCGATCGCGATGCGCTGCGAGCGGTCCGCCGCCGTCTGCAGTTTGTCTTCCAAGACCCGTTCGCGTCGCTCGACCCCCGGATGAGCGCGCGCGCGATCGTCGAAGAGCCGTTGCTCGTGCACGGGATCGGCGACCGCGACGAGCGCCGGCGGGCGGCAATCGAGGTTCTCTCGGAGGTGGGGCTCACGCCCGAGCAGGCCCAGCGGCCACCGCATGCCTTCTCCGGAGGGCAGCGCCAGAGGATCGGGATCGCGCGGGCCTTCGTGCTTCGCCCCGAGGTCGCGATCCTCGATGAGCCCATATCGGCGCTCGACGTCTCCGTGCAGGCGCAGGTCCTCAACCTGCTGCGACGCTTGCAGCTCGAGCATGGACTCAGCTATGTCTTCATCACGCACGATCTCGCCGTTGCGGAGTACTTCTGCGACCGCGTGGCCGTCCTCTACCTCGGGCAGGTCGTTGAGCTGGCTGAGCGCGAGACGCTCTTTCGCAGGCCGCTTCATCCCTACTCGTTCTCGTTGCTCTCAGCTGTTCCAGTGCCGGCGCTGGGCGGACGCGAGCGTCGCGTCGCGCGGCCGCAGCTGATCGGCGAGGTGGCCTCGCTGACCGAACGGCCAGCCGGCTGCCCGTTCGAGCCTCGATGCCCGGTGGGGCGCGGTCGTGAGGTATGCAAGCGGGAGCGCCCGCCGCTGCGAGAGCTTGACGCGCGCCACTGGGCTGCCTGCCACTTCCCGGGGGAGGTCGGGCTTCCCCCACGTGCCGCGACGCCGGGCGCCCGCGCGGAGCGCGCGATCGGGGTGGCGCCGCGACCGGGTGCCAGCCCGGCGCCGCTGGCCGACACTATGGCCGACGAGCCCCCGAACGGGGAGTCGGATGCAGATGCGGCGCCCGCCGGCGAGGTAAGTCACCAGGGGCTGGGGCAGTGATCGGCGTGCCTCATTGGTGGCCTGCGGCCGCGCCTTTCGCTGCGCCCGCGCCTGCGTCCGCGCCTGCGTCCGCGCCTGGGTTTGCCGCCGCGCCCGCGCCTGGGCCTGCCGCCGGGTGTGCCGCCGCGTCCGCGCCTGGGTTTGCCGGTGCGCCTGCGCCCGCGCCTGGGTCTGCCGCTGGGTTTGCCGCCGCGCCTGCGGCCGGCCGGGCTCGCCGCCGCACCCGCGGCCTTCTTGCTCGCGCAGTCAACTCTCGGGAGCGCGGCTCAACGCGCTCGGCAAGGGTGAGGCCGGCGACGTCGGCGGCTCCGGCTCGCTGACGCGCAATCCGGGCAGCGCCAGCAGCGCGGCAACCAGCATGGCTCCCATCGCGATGTATGCGACCGGTTGGCCTGCTGCCTGCGCGATCGCGCCGCCGGCGGCAGCTCCCACGATCGCTCCCGGCGGCCATGCGAGGTTCATCACAGCAACGGCAGTCACCTGGCTGGCGCCGCTTTCGATGCATGCATCGGAGAGAAGCGACATGAGTGGCGGCCAGAAGATGCCGATGCAGAGCAGCACGGCGATCACGATGGTGGCCGCGAGCCAGGCGCTGCCGGGAAGCGGAGTGACAAGCACGGTCGGAAGGCTGAGTAGGACGCCAAGCTTGATCGGCAGAAGGGGCCCTCGTCTGTCAGAGAGTCGTCCGATGAGTGGGCGCACGAGCACGCCTGCGCCAGCGGCGACGCCGAAGATGATTGCGATCTCGCCCGGTCCCGCCCCGAGCCTGTGCAGCTGGAGCGGGCCGAGCACGCCGATCGCGCCGAGCACGGTTGCAGGCACAGCCGACAGCCACATCGTGGTGCGTATGCGTTTGGAGGCGAGCGTGCGCCTCAGCAGCAGCGGCCGGCGCGTGCCCGTGGACGGGGCCGGCATACGGATCGTCGGAAGGCAGAGCAGCAGTGATCCGCCGGCGATCGCGGCGAACATGGGCGCACGGCCGGCGGCTGCGGCTGCGCCGCCGAGAACCGGCCCAAGGATCGCCCCCGCCTCCGCGACGCCGAAGCCGATGCCGACCAGTTCGCCTCTCTGCGTCACCGGCGCAACCTCTAGCAGCCACACCATGCCACCGGTCCAGCACGCGACCCCTCCGATTCCCTGCCCGAGTCGCGCGATCACCAGCAGTGAATAACTGTGGGCGAAACCGAAGAGCAGGCTTGTCGCGACGAATATCGCGAGCCCGAGCAGTGCCGTCGCCCGGACGTTCGCGTGTGCTGCGAACGCGGTGGTGGGGATCGCGGCGGCGATGCCGCCGAGGCCGTACATCGCGACGAGGAGGCCGGCCTGCGCGGTGGAGAGGTGCAGCTGGTGCCTGAGGTCGGGCACCAGCGGCGCGAGCAGCGTGAAGAACACGGCCTCAAGGAACAGCAGCGCCGCGATCAGCGCAATCAGCCCGCGCGAAGGCCGAGCGTTCGGGCTCCGATTCTGCTGCGCCGCAGGCTCAGGCGGTCGGACCACGTGTGGGCCAGAGGCGCACGCCAGGCTCAAGCAGGCGCATCACGGAGTCCTCGAGCCGCGTTGCCGCGCTCCCGTCGTCTCCCTCTGCGAGGGCTGCGCGACGCGCGGCCGTCGCCTCGAGATCGATGCTGCCGTCGGACGCCAGCACCACGCCGTAGACGGCGCTCGCACGCTGCTCGCTGATCCAGCCTTCCAACACGTCGCGCCGCACGTGGTCGGGGTCGCGCTCGACGGGAGGGCCGTAGCCGCCACCGCCCGAGGAGATGGACACGATCGTCTCGCCAGGCTCGAGCACCACGCGCGTCCACGCTTGCAAGGCGACGATCTCGCCGTCTGCCTTGCGCATGAACGGCCTCACCAGCGCCCCTGACTCGCCGCCTCGCGTGCCGAGGGCCGGATTGACGGTGCCGTCGGCGGCGTAGAGGACCTCGAGCTCCGTCTCGACCGGGCCGTACTCGACGTACAGCGACGGGGCGCCGCGGAACCGGCCTGCGCCCTCGGTGTCTGGGACGATCCGATCCGACCAGACCCGGATCGGGCGCAGCAGCTCGAGCACCTCAGTGCTGTCACGCATCATGGACCCGCCATCGCTCGTCTCGCCGTTCGTCAGCCATCCGTCGCCGTGCGGGTGCCCGGCGCCACCGGAGTTGCCGAGAATCATCATGTCGACGAAACGCGCATTGCCGTTCCGCGGGTCGCGTCCGGAGAGCCCAGCGGTCGCGGGCGGGCACTCGGGACCCGTCGAGGCCATCCCGATCCCGTCCTGGAACTCGGCGAGTGTGCGCTGGACGATCCCGGCGAGCCGCTCGGAAAGCCCGGAGGTCGCCATCGAGCAGCTGGCGGGATGCACGGGGATTCCCATGCAGCAGTTCTCCCTCAGCAGGATGTTGATCGCCCGGGCGCTGCCGGTGTTGCGCGGCAGGGTGTGGTCGATGCTGTTGAACACCCCTATCAGAGCTCCGGTCTGAGAGGTGGACTGTGTGAGGTTGATGCCACATGGCAGGCAGTCGGGGTTGTCGCGGAGGTCGATCTCGATCACGCCGGCCGATGGGTCGACAGTCACGGTCGCCTGCAGCTGCACGCCGTTCTCGACACCGCGTAGCGGGACCGCGTCGTGGATGTCATATCCGGTGCGCCGGCCCGCGGGCAGCGTCCTGATTGTCGCTCGAATCCGCTCCTCGCTGTAGTCCAGCCAGTCGGCGACGTAGCGCTCGAACGCGTCCCAGCCGACCTCCTCGCCGATCCTCAGCATCTCGCGCTCGCCGACGCGTGCCGCCCCGATCATGCCGAGATAGTCTCCGTACCAGTCCTCGGGCACCCGGATGCGCGTTTCGCACATGCGTATCACGTCACCGATATCGCGGTATCCCTCCTGAATCTTGACGCACGGGAAGATGAGGGCTCCCTCCTCGTAGACGTCGCGCGCCGTCGCGGTGAGAGTGGTCGGCTCAGAGTTGCCGATGTCCGCCATGTGCGCCTTCACCAATGCCGTCGCCCGGTGCACCCCCTGCTCGTCGATTACCGGCACGACGATGCAATGGTCCCCGGCATGCGAGTTGCCGTGGTAAGGGGAGTTGTGGAGGAATGCATCGCCCCGCCGCAGATCGTGGTGCAGCTCGGTCAGCCAGCGACTGATGAGGTCGGGCCCGCTGATCACATGGATCGGAAGCGACTCGCCCATCGCGAGCAGCTCGTGATTCGCGCTGACAACGCAGCAGGAGAAGTCCCGAGCGGTGTTGAGCACCGTCGAGCGGGCCGTCCGAAAAAGGGTGTTGGTCATCTTGCGCACGACCCCCTCCATTCGGTTGATCATCACTGCGAGCGCGACGACGTCGCGCTCGCGCGGCTCGGTGCCGTTGCTCATCTCGGTCGTGCTGCGTCGATCCGCCATTCTCACCTCACTATCCTGCTCAGCTCACCACGTCGGGGGAACGTGCCGGGCAGCTCGGCACGCCCGCCTCGGCGAGCTCGGGAATGATGACGATGCTGCCGCTGCTGGAGCGCTCGGCACTCGCACCGGGGTGGAGCACGACCGTAGTAAACGATGACTCGATGATCGCCGGGCCCGTGATCGTCGTGCCGGGCGGAGTCTCCTCGAGACGGTGGACGGCAGCATCGAGTGCCCCCGTGCCCGAGAAGTAGACCTCACGCGTCGTCGCCGCATGGCTGGCGGGTGCGAGCGCGACGGTGTCAGCGACCGGCTCGCCGAGCGGGCACCTCACGCGTGCGCGGAGGTTGACCACCTCGATGACGGCGCGCTCGTCGCGAACCGCGTAGACCTCCTCATGCACGGCGTGGAAGTCCTCGATCAGGTGCTGGAGCGCCTCGGGACTGCCAAGCTCGCCGTTGCGCAGCGGCACGTCGAGCTGCCAGACCTGATGTCTGTAGCGCGCCTCGGCGATGTACTCGATTTGCGGCGGGGCGGACGTGCCTGCGCGCGAGGCGAAACGAAGGCAGCGCGTGCGCAGCTCGGAGAGCAGCTGATCGGCCCGGGCGTGATCGAAGCCGTCCGATCCGCTGAAGAACGCGCTCGCATACTCGCTCAGGAGGTCCGACATCAGCGCGCCCCGGGCGCTGAGCACGGCTCCTGCCTGCGGGATCACGACCCTGGGTGAGCCCAGCCGCCGGCCGATCGCGACCGCGTTGAGCCCGGCCGCTCCGCCTCCGCCGACCAGCACGGCTGTGCGCGGATCGACGCCCTGGTTCACCGTGATCTCCTCGATCGACTGGATCATCCTCTCGGTTGCGACCGCCATGATCGCCGCGGCGGCCTCATGCAGGTCCAGGCCGAGCGGCCCCGCGATTCGCTGCTGGATCGCCTCGGCCGAGCCGGCAGCATCGAGGCGCATCATTCCTCCAAGGAAGTACTCCGGGTCGATGTAGCCGAGCACCACGGAGGCGTCGGTGACCGTCGGCAGCACCCCACCGCGCCCGTAGCAGACGGGTCCGGGATCGGCAGCCGCGCTCTGCGGGCCCACGTGGAGCAGGCCGCCCGCGTCCATCCAGGCTATCGAGCCGCCGCCAGCGCCGACGCTTCTCACGTCGACTGCGGGGAAGCCGGTGATATGGCCCTCGTACTCGAGCCCGAGCCAGGTCTCACGCGTGACCGGGATGCGGCCCCGCCGCACGAGCGCGACGTCATAGCTCGTGCCGCCAGTATCGGCGACGACCGCGTTCTCACAGTCGCCGTCGAGCGCCGCGTAGTGGCGCCCCGCGACCGGAGCCATCGCCGGCCCGGAGTTGATCGAGTGGATCGGAGCGGCGGCCATGTCGCTTGCATCCACGACGCCGCCGCTGGAAGTGACCATAAGCAGCCGGCCCGCGAACCCGGCGCCGCGCAGCCGCGCCTCAAGTCCCTCCAGGTAGGCGTTCATCAGAGGCTTCAGCGAGGCGTCGATCGCAGCGCAGGAGGCACGCCTGTACTCGCGAAGCGTTGGGTTGAGCGCGTGCGAGAGCGTGTACGGGACACCGGGAAGATGTCGCTCGAGCAGCTCTCCGAGTGCAAGCTCATGCGCTGGGTTGGCTATCGACCAAAGCAGGCACACGGCGACCGACTCCACCTGCGCGGCAGCCAGCTGCTCGATCACCTCGATCGCCGCGGGCCGATCCAGCGCCTGCACGATCTCACCTTGACTTCCGATGCGCTCCGCGACCTCAAATGTGAGTGCGCGCGGAATATATGGATCGGGGTAGCCGTAGCTCCAGTTGAACGGCTGTGTGCGTCCGCCCTCGCGCAGCAGCAGCATGTCGGGGTGCCCACGTGTGCAGATGAGCGCCGTACGCGCCGTCGTGCCGGTGAGGATTGCGTTGATCGCGCGGGTCGTGCCGTGGATGAAGACGTCGGTCTCGGCCAGCAGCGCCTGTACGGTCGTCTGCGCGTCCTGTGCGGCGAGAGCGATCGCATTGATGATTCCACTCGCCGGATCTGCCGGGGTCGTTGCAGACTTGTACAGCTGCACCCCTTGCCCCCGCTCGACGACGAGATCGGTGAACGTTCCTCCAGTGTCGGCCGCGAGCCTCACTGTGTGCCTCCCTCGATTCGAGCCCATCGGCGCCCGTTAACCTGGTGTTCGATATAGCGGCTCATTGGAGTTTATATCCTACCAGCTGCGGCTCGGTTGCGTACAGCTCGCGCAGTGACTCGCGAGTATCTCCATCGGGCTGATACTCAAGCCCGACCACGCCGTCGTACCCGGCGGCCTCGAGGGCATCGACGATCGAGCTCACCTGCAGCGAGCCGCTGCCCGGGCGCCGGCGCCCGGGATGGTCGGAGAGCTGGACGTGGCCGATCATCCCCGCGTGGCGCTCGATCACCGCGACGGGATCTTGCCCCGACCGTGCAACGTGGTACACGTCGAGCAACAGCCGCACCGCATCAGATCCGCTCGCTTCGACCAATGATGCCGCCGCATCCGCAGTCGGTGCCATATAGCCAGGGCTCTCCTGCTCGTTCAGCGGCTCGAGCACGACCGCGATCCCGCGAGCTGCCGCCATCGGCGCGATCGCGCGCAGCGCGTCCACGATCGCCGAGCGCTGACGCGTCTCTCGTACTCCCGGCAGCATCCGTCCGACGAGCAGGTTGACGGTGCGCGCGCCGACGACCTCAGCGAGATCTGCCGCCGCGCTGAACGCCCTCTCGGCATCTTCGCGTCGGGCTGGGTCGTTGATGAAGCCGCGCTCTCCCCGAGCGAGATCCCCCGCGTCGCAGTTCAGAAGCGCGACGCCGGTTTCGTGCTCCAGCAGCACCGCTGGCATCTCGGGTCGTGCCTCCGCCGCCGGCCACGCTGTTTCGATCCAGCGAAAGCCAGCCGCTCGGGCCGCACCGATTCGCTGCAGATACGGCAGCTCACAGAATAACCATGAGATGTGTGCGGAGCACTCGAGCGCCACGCGTCACCCGCCTCCCGCGGCATGCAGCCCCACGAGCTTGCTCAACCTGCGTCGGGCACGAAGGCGACGGCCTCGATCTCGACCCGCGCATCCTCGACGAGGCCGGCGACCTGGACGGTCGCACTGCTCGGCGGCGTGCCGGGGAACGCCTTGCCCCGTGCGATGTCGTACGCGGGATAGTGATCGGTGCTGGTCACGTAGCCGGTGATCTTCACCACGTCACTCATGGTCGCCCCAGCCTTCTGGAGGGACTGGCGAATGCGCTCGAAGCACTGGTCGGCCTCCTCGCCGAAGCTGCCTTTGAGGACTTTTCCCTCCTGGTCTGCTCCGACCTGCCCGGAGACGTAGATCCAGCGCCCCGGGCCGTCGAAGCTGATCGAATCGCAGAAGGTGCTCCCCCAGGGGCTTGCAATGCGCTTCTTGCTCATGTCCGGGTCCTTTCGTCTGGTGAGGAGAACGCGATCGCCGCGGCGACGTCCTCGAGTGCCTGCAACAAGCCGTCTCGCGCTACTTCCAGCGCCTCTCCTGCCACGACGCTGGAAAGCGCTATCTCGCCGCCCGGCCCCATCAGCACGCCATGATTGAGCGCTGCGAGATGCAGCAGCCGTGTCGGCTCGCCCGCGTTGAAGGTCGCAGGGTCGTGACGTCCGGGTGCGTCGGTGACATAGACGCCCAGCACCGAGCCCTCTCCGACGATCGTGAGCGGTACTCCCAAGCTGGCGGCGTGGGCCTCCAACGCCTCGCGCAGACTCGCTGTCAGAGCATCCATGGACGCGATCGTGCTGGCGTCGAAGTGTTCGAGCGCGACACGGGAGGCAACGCAGCTGAGCAGATTCCCGTTGAAGGAGCCACCGTGATAGAGGGGATCTTCGCGGTGCGGGTCGAGCACATCCATCACGTCGGCTCGACCACCCAGCACACCCATCGGCATGCCGCCGCCGACGAACTTGCCGAGGAATGTCAGGTCGGGCTCCAGCGAATAGCGTTCCGCCGAGCCTCCAACGGCGAGTCGCAGCATGAGGCAGTCATCCAGGACGAAAAGCGCTCCCGCGCGCTTTGTCGCCTCCTGCACGCGCGCGAGAAAGCCGGGCGGCGCGACGGTGACCAGCCCACTGAACATCAGCGGCTCGAGCACGACCGCGGCGATCTGATCGCCGTGGCTGATCAGCTGGCGTTCGAATGACTCCGGATCGCCGAAGTGAGCGAGGTACACCCGCCCGGGAACCTCCGGACGATCGTAGAGACCCACCTCAAGATCGTCGTAGGAGCCGTGAAAGCCGTCGATCGCCTTCAGGACGGCCGGTCTTCCGGTCGCCGCGCGCGCCACCTTCACCGCGAGCATCCCGGACTCGGTGCCGGAATTGGTGAAGCGGACTCGCTCGAACGCGGCGATGCGCTCGCAGAGCATCTGAGCAAGCTCGATCTGCTCCTGCGATCCGACCAGCCAGCCGGACCCTCGCCCTGCCGCGGCCCTCAACGCGTCGACAACTGGCGGGAACGCGTGACCGTGTATGAGGCTGAGGCCGTTATTCGCGAGGTCGACGTAGCGGTTGCCGTCGAGGTCAGTGAGGTAAGGACCGTCGCCCCGCTCGGCGACGATCGGGTACGGCCGGTGATAGCCCCAGCCACGAGTCAAGCCTCGCACCATGTACCTGCGCGCTCGCGTCATCGCCTCCGCCGATGCGGGGGTGCGCGCCCGGTAGGCGGCTTCGATGGCGCCCGCGCCGCTCGCGCTCAGTGGGATCCGCGTCATCTGCCGCTCACATATCTCGTCATCGTCAAGTCCCGTCCCTCCTGCGGCCTGCTGGCGCGCTCGGTTGCAGGCCGCCTCTGTCATGTTCGACTAACCAGTCCGGCGATCGATATATCATACCGCATGCAGTCTCATCGATGTCGTGCGCTAGAACTCCTTTCCATGCAGCCAGCACGCAGACCGGTCGCCCGCAACCTTCGCCGCTGGCGGATGGTGAGGGGTCTGACGCTTTCCGCGCTCGCCGAGCAGGCGGGCGTCGCGAAGTCGACCGTGTCTCTCGTCGAGCGCGGGGAGGGCAACCCATCTATCGACACCGTGTGGGCACTTGCGTGCGCGCTCGACGTGCCGTACGCAAGCCTCTTCCACGACGACCCCCCGTCGGCCGAGGTTCAGGTCGTTCGCCAAGGGGACGGGTCGGTGATCGCCGTCGATGACGCCGGCCTGGAGGCCGATGGCCTCGTCGTCAGGCACATGCTGACTCGCTCGGGCGGCTCCCTGATCGAGATCTACACGATGTTCTTCGATGCGGGCGCAGTGCGCCATGCTGAGGCCCACTCGGCTGGCATCTTCGAGCACATCACCGTCGCCGAGGGGACGTTGGAGATGTCGACCGACTCGTTCAGCGAGGTGCTCCATCAAGGTGACCTGATCAGCTTCAGGGCCGATCGCCCTCATACCTACAGGGCCGTCGATGGTCCTGTTCTCCTCGTGTCTATTCACGAGTATCCGGAGGAGCAGGATCTGGGCCCTTCCGGTCGCGGCGCGCAGATCGAGCGCTCTGAAGCCCTCGCGGGGGGGCAGCGCCGGCAGGATCGCCCGGCGAGCACCTCTCGGCCTCTGGCCCGGAATGCCGTTTCGGGCAGCTAGCGCGAGTGGGAGCATGCGGCGGCTCGGTCTGCCACGTTGAGGATCGCACTGTCGTCGTCCAAGGGGCGAGAGCTGCGAGCGGCGCGCTCGCCAGCCCGGCAACGCTCGAACGGAGCATGGTGGCGATCGCCTCGGTGAGCCGGCTCGGCCGCAGGGGCCGCTCCCAGCGCCAGCGCCAGCGCGGAGCTTGCGCGCTCGCTGCCTTGACGGCGTCTGGCTCATGCCTCTCGGACCCCCTCCCCGCCCGCCGCCAGCATCAGTACGTCGCGTCCGTCTTGGACCACCATGCCACGGTCGCTGCGGATCCGCACCTGCAGCGAGACGAGCCCGGCGTCCGGTCGGGAACGACTTCGTCGGGCCTCGGTCACGTCATACTCACCCCACACCGTGTCGCCAGGGAAGACCGGCTCGCGGTAGCGGCGCTGGCACTCCACGAGCGCGAGGATCTTCCAGTCATCCCGCACGCTGCGCAGGCCGTAGCTGATCGACAGCACGAGGGGCCCGTGCGCGATTCTCGTGCCGAAGGGTGTCTCCTGCGACGCGAAGATCTCGTCGGTGTGCAGCGGATTGAAGTCGCCGGAGACTCCAGCGAACGCGACGACGTCGGCCTCCGTGACCGTCCGTCGTGCGCTCACAAACCGGCTCCCGACCTCGATGTCCTCGAAGTAGACCGTCAACGTCGCCCGGTTCGCCGTGCTGCCTGATCGGCGCCAGCCGTGCCGGTCCGCTTGGCCCTGCCGATCATCTGCCCGGTCCGCCAGCGCGCCGTGCGGGGAGCAGCCCTGCGGCCGGGGTCTGATCTGGTCCCGTCATCCACCGATGAACCGCGCAGGTCGCCTCTGACCGAATGCTTGGACGCCCTCGGCATGGTCTGTCGTCGTCGCAAGCGCCTGCTGCTCGTCCGCCTCCAGCGCGAGCTGCTGGCGGAGGGTTGCGAGCGCCCACGCGTTGAGCTCACGCTTGGCTGCGGCGTAGGCGAGCGTAGGGCCGTCTGCGAGACGCCTCGCCAGCGCCGCGGCCGCGCTCGTCAGCTCGCCGTCGCGCACGACCCGGTTCGCGAGCCCCCAGTCGAGCGCCTGGGAGGCGTGCACCGGCTCCCCCAGCAGCGCCATCTCGACCGCGCGCCCGAGTCCCGCCCGCACCGGCACGAACGCCGACGCGCCGCCGTCGGGGGCGAGTCCGATGTTCACGAACGCAAGCAGGAAGTAGGCTGACTCGGCGGCGATCACCAGATCGCAGGCGAGCGCGAGTGAGCAGCCGATGCCCGCTGCGGCTCCGTTCACGGCAGCTACGACCGGCTTTGGCATCTCTCGGATCCCAGTGATCACCGGGTGGTGCACCTCGACCAGCCGCGTATATATGTCCCAGTGGCCGTCTGCGCCTCTCGGAAACCCCTCCCTGATGTCCGCCCCGGCGCAGAACGCCCTCCCGTTTCCGGTGATCATCACGGCTCGGACCGACTTGTCCTGCGCCAGATCGGAGATGGCATCACATAGCTCA